>NZ_JBFRST010000009.1:0-58194 GCF_041473705.1 Vibrio sp. 10N.222.55.B11 | reverse complement strand
TGATTTAGGCAACAACGCCGCATTACTCTGATAAAGGGCCTTTTTAATGCCCTCTGGCCTGATTCTATCTTCAGCCATCGATTGTTTAAACACTTCACAAGTACATATCGAATATTCAAACTCGCCGACTTCCCTGTGATCCCCCACTATACCTCAGCTTAGCCCGTCGCTATAACAGCCACTGCATATGCCTTTTTCAACCTAAAAAGCATCGACTTATTCCAAAACAATGACAAAACCCGAACAACTGTAAATTTATTGTAAAAATTTCTTTGTTGGCATTATTTTTATGTATAGGATTATCAGTAGGACTTGGTGGCCCGAATACCATAGTCTTATTGGTGCACATACCAAAAGGATATCCATACAAAGCAAGATCAGTACTTATATTTATTTCGTTTTTCGACCTAGCTACAGCCGTTTATGTTGCCGTCGAATGAAGTAGATAAACCACTGAGATATACAAATCAAATAGAAAACAAACACAACAGCAACAAACATAATTTATTAAAAAGACAGGGAAAACCATGAAAAACATACGTGAATTATTTTTTGGGTTTATATTATTGTTTAGTTCCAGTGCATTTGCAGAAGAAGGATCATTTAACCAAGCTATCAGCAACTTAAGTCAAAGTGTTGATGGTTTTTTCAACGAATACACAGGTTGGTTCGTTGGGCTGATATTTAAAAGTGTACCGATTGGTGAAGCTAACTTCCCAGTGATTGTTGGCTGGCTGTTGCTCGCTGCGATCATCTTCACTGTTTATTTTGGCTTTGTTCAATTTAAACGTGTCGGCATGGCGATAGACATTATCAAAGGTAAGTATACCGATCCTAACTCTAAAGAGGACGGCGAGGTTTCTCACTTTCAAGCGTTAACAACGGCGCTTTCTGGTACTGTCGGGCTTGGTAACATTGCCGGTGTAGGTGCTGCACTTGCGATTGGTGGCCCTGGCGCGACATTCTGGATGATCTTGTGTGGCCTTCTGGGTATGGCTTCTAAGTTCTGTGAGTGTACCTTAGGTGTGAAATACCGAACTATCCTACCTTCAGGTGTTGTTTCGGGTGGTCCAATGTACTACCTAAGCCAAGGTCTGGGTGAAAGAGGTTTAGGCGGACTAGGTAAAGTGCTCGCTATTGGTTTCGCATTAATGTGTATTTTAGGCGCATTAGGCGGCGGTAACATGTTCCAAGCTAACCAAGCACACGCCATGTTAACTTACGCATTTGATGTACCAAGTGAATACGGTGTGATCACTGGCCTTGTACTTGCTTCTTTAGTTTTCTCTGTGATTGTTGGTGGTATGCCTTCTATCGCATCGGTAACGGAAAAAGTTGTTCCTTGGATGGCTGCTCTGTATATCGGTATGGCTCTGATTGTTATCGGTTCTAACCTTGATCAAGTCGGCCCTGCGTTCAGCGCAATCTTTACAGGTGCATTTACTGGTGAAGGTGTTGTTGGTGGATTTATTGGTGCGTTAATTCAAGGCTTGAAACGTGCAACGTTCTCGAACGAAGCAGGTGTAGGTTCAGCAGCTATCGCTCACTCAGCGGTTAAAACAAAAGAACCAATCACCGAAGGTCTAGTATCACTATTAGAACCGTTCGTTGATACGGTAATCATTTGTACAATGACCGCATTGGTTATCACTATTGCTGGCTTAAACGTAGGTCCATTCGATGGTTCTGGTTTAACGGGCGTAACGCTGACTGCTGCATCGTTTACTGAAACGGCAGAAGTATTCAAATACACACTCGCTCTCGCGGTAATTATGTTTGCGTTTTCTACCATGATCTCTTGGTCGTACTACGGTCTTAAGGCTTGGACTTACCTATTTGGTGAAGGTAAAACAACGGAACTGATTTTCAAAGTAATGTTCTGTGTGTTTGTTGTTATTGGTGCCACGATTCAATTTGGTGCGGTAATCGACTTCTCTGATGCGGCTATCTTTGCGATGTCTATCTTCAACATTCTTGGTCTGTACTTCTTGATGCCAGTTGTGAAGAAAGAACTGCAATCGTTTGCTGCTCGTGTGAAATCAGGCGAAATCAAAACGTATGAGAAATAACGTTTAGTGGAATGAGGTTTTGCTCTAGTAGCTAACTGCATTCTAAGAAACGACACAGCTCTAAAAACGAAACTGTTCTAAAAATTTTTGTAAGACCCTTTGCTTGAGAAAGCGAGAACAGGACTGCAACTTATCCAAAATCCCTACCAGCTTGGCTTGTGGGGATTTTTTATGTCTGAACGATTAGGCGAATAACTACCTTCAATGCCCTGCTCACTCTTTTCACCCTTTTCACTCTGTTCATCATCGTGTTCAACATCGACACGACGAACCAACTCTTCTACTTTGATCATCTCTTTTTGCGCTAATGGCGAGCGACAATCATCGAAACAATAAGCTATGGTGCAGTTCTCACAAAGATACTCTGGCATCACTCCATCCCTTGTCGTCAAAGCAGCCAAATGCGAGCTAGCAATCGACTGCGTGTTCATCCTGAACAACACTATTATGCAGCGACTCTGAGCTGAAAATATGTATGCAAAGTCATTTAATAGACAACAAGTAACATATCATTGTGGATATACGTAACTATTCACAAATATCTAAGCAAACAATGAAAACACTTAAATAATCAATAATGAGAACGCACCGGATCTATGCTCTCGACAAACGCAAAACGCCCACATCACGTGTGTGCTGTGGGCGTTTTAATATTTAATGCAAAACTAACGTTAGGTTGGTAAAGCCTTCGGCTTATAGACCCATCTCTTCAGTGAGAGTTTTGATCTGCTTGAGATCCATGGTGTGGACTTCAATCATTTGTCTGATATCGCTCAGTCGAGAGTTAGCGTTATCTTGCTTCTCACACGCGTCAGATTTCGCATCCCATGATGTGCCATCTAAGTAAACATCACACGCTTTCTTAAGAGAACCAAGATTCTGCTCGAGTTGATCTCTTTCTTTCTCAAGTTTTTCAAGTTCTTGAGAAATCTGTAATTCTTTTCGGAAAACTTCACGCGCACGCTCAAACAAAGTCGATTGCATGTCAGCCTGACGATTAAGTTTCTGGTTGTCTTGCTGAGTTTGCTCTAACGTTTGCTTCTGTTCATTTAGCTGTTGCTCTAACGAGTAGTTCGCCTTCTCTAAAACCGAAGACTGCTTCGCTAATTCCTGGAGCTCTTTTTGATGCTCTTCCGTTTGTTTCACTAGAGCGGCTTCTACTTTCGCATCGATTTCGGTATCAACTTTTGCCACTTTAGTTTCAACGGATGTCATCAACTGTGCTCTGCTGTCATGCAGTTCTTGATAACGAGTTTCGAGTACCTGATAAGTGGACTCCCACTTAGAAGCCGTAACTGTAGAACCAATTAAGCCACCCAGTGCTAAACCTATAACCGCAGCAATGCCGATATAGAGCTGACTGCGCTTATCGCGTTCTTCTATAACAACCACTTCATCTTGTTCGCTTTGTCCAGATTGCTGGTTCACTAGCGGGTACTCCCAAAAATTTATTTAACGTTACGCGGTCACTGATACGAATGCCAATACTGATTGTGAAGGCTCAGTTAAACCTATCGCTCAAGCCAGAAGCACTTAAGCTTTACTAACACATTCATCCCACCTGTTTACAGGCAGGCTTAACGAGTTAACTCCGAAATCATCAAGCTGGCAGTATACAAAAGGAAACTGCTAACGATAACTATCACTACCCATTTTTGCAGTTTTTCGTTTGTCCGGTAACGAAATAGTACAAATGCCAAAGCCAATAAAAAAACAATCGCTATTAGTCGAGTCATAACTCCTCCTTGTTTCTCTATTTTATACCATTTAAATAAGCAAGTTACGTCAGAGACTCGTTGTTTGATCATTTAGTTGAACAACATTTGTGCAAACAGATATTTTGTAGCTGACATCACATTTTATATGATCTAGGATACGCCTACAGATTACCTAATTATTTAGGTAATTGTTCCGATGAAGACTGCAGGAGAGTGGTTTTTAACTAAACATTAACATTTAGTTAGATTGACCCGCCGAAGAAGTAAATCTTTCAGGTGCTTTATGCTGGAGAAATCCAGAAAAGTGAGGACTGTCGTTGGAGGAACCTCTGGAGAGAACCGTTAGATCGGTCGCCGAAGGAGCAAGCTTAGTGCCCGTTACTTATCTATAAGTGATTCGCTAAGTGAAACTCTCAGGCAAAAGGACAGAGGAGTGGAAAGCAACAGCCTTAATTAACACAAGAATTCTATCTAGAAATCCGTATGTATTAAGTAGTGCCCCCGATCCCTGAGATCTGTACTGCCTTCCCTCTTCTCCTTAAATTTTTAATTTATTAAGGGGAATCTATGAACCACCTACAAGCTACACTACAAACCATCAACCAATTCGTTTGGGGACCACCACTGCTTATTCTGCTAGTGGGTACAGGTATCTACTTTACTTTTCGCTTAGGCTTACTCCAGTTTAGACACCTCCCAACTGCACTGAAAATGGTGTTCAGCAAAGACAAATCTGGTACGGGTGACGTATCGAGTTTCGCGGCTTTGTGTACTGCACTTTCAGCAACCATTGGTACAGGTAACATCGTTGGTGTAGCGACCGCAATCAAGATTGGTGGCCCTGGTGCCCTATTCTGGATGTGGCTTGCCGCTGTATTTGGTATGGCGACCAAGTACGCAGAATGTCTACTCGCCGTTAAATACCGCAGAACCGATAGCAATGGCGAAATGGTTGGCGGCCCAATGTACTACCTGCAATACGGTGTCGGCTCACGAATCTTAGCGGTAATGTTCGCTGTCTTCGCGCTCGGCGTTGCTTGCTTCGGTATCGGTACCTTCCCACAAGTCAACGCTATCTTGGACGCAACTCAAATATCATTTGGCGCTTCGCGTGAGATGTCTGCTGTCGTTCTTACGATATTAGTGGCAGTGGTTACCCTTGGTGGTATCCAATCTATCGCTAAAGTGGCAGGGAAAGTTGTTCCTACTATGGCGGTTATGTACGTCGTCGCGTGTTTAAGCGTTCTGATTTCAAATGCCGACCAACTACTGAATGCCATTACCCTTGTTGTGACTTCTGCGTTTACCAACACAGCAGCAACCGGTGGTTTCTTTGGCGCGAGCATCATGCTTGCTATCCAATCAGGTATCGCTCGTGGTGTGTTCTCGAACGAATCTGGCCTAGGTAGCGCACCAATGGCTGCAGCAGCGGCTAAAACAGACTCATGTGTGAAACAAGGACTTGTCTCTATGACAGGTACCTTCTTCGACACCATCATCATCTGTACGATGACAGGTTTGGCGCTTATCTTAACGGGTGCTTGGCAGACTGATCTTTCAGGCGCTGCGATGACCACTCACGCATTCGCTGTTGGTCTGAATGCAGATACCCTTGGCCCTATGTTGGTTTCTGTTGGCTTAATCTTCTTTGCGTTTACAACAATTTTAGGTTGGAACTACTACGGTGAGCGCTGTGTTGTGTTCTTGCTAGGTACCAAAGCTGTATTGCCTTACAAGATCATCTTCATTGCGTTGGTGGCTTCTGGTGCATTCTTAAAGCTCGACATGATCTGGATAATGGCTGATATCGTGAACGGCCTAATGGCAATTCCGAACCTAATCGGGCTTATCTTGCTGCGCCACGTTGTTATCGAAGAAACCAAGCTATTCTTCAAACCGTTGACGTCTTCAAATGATTGTGAAGCAGTTAAAGCGTAAACTGAAGTGATTGAATACCAAGCCCGCATTCAACTGCGGGCTTTTTTATTTTCATCACATAGCGAAACGTCTTAAATTATTATGCAGCACATATGCCCTTATAAATAACAAGAATATTAAATCGACCACTATGCGATTTAATAAAGAAGATAGAAGACTACTAAAAAGAACACTAATAAAACCAACACTTAATTAGATATTACTTATATTTAACAGATTGTGCGTAGGTGTCAGGCATTTTGTAACAAACATATTAAATTTCTTTTCGTTTCAACGACACAAAAAACCAGAAGAATAAAACATGTGACTTTAATTCATATATTAGTCAGTTTATAGTCATCTACATTGTAGAGAGAATTATAATAAAAATAAAACGTTGGCTATATGATCAGATTCGACCCGATTAAAAACCGTATTTATAACGATGAACGTTCTATTAAAGTAGGATACCGTGAAACTCGGGTCCTGGAGTTATTACATAAAAACTCACCCGATATTGTTAACAAACAAGATATTATTAGCTTCGCTTGGGGAAACGAGTTCATAGGGGATACGTCACTAGCGAAAAGTATAAGTTTACTGCGCCAAGGGTTCGTTAGATTAGGCATCAAAGAAACCCCAATCGTCACCGTTCCTAAGGTGGGCTATCGCCTTATCGATGAGTGCGTGGTAATCGACTCCCCCATCAATAATGCAGCCACAACTCCCCTTGCTGATGCGAGCAACCTGATACCCGTCGGCAATAACGGTATTGCTATCGGTGCAGCTGTTGCAGTCGAACCTAAGCCTAACCCTAAACAAAGTTCGTCGGCTTACTTTCCCACTGCTGAAAACCGAAACAAGTTGTGCTACTTCACCACTGGCTGCTTACTGTTGGCATCAGCGTTATTGGCTTTTGCTAAGGTTAATGAGAGAAACCTCAGCGATATCAAACCCGTTAACCGGCTCAGCGAGCAATGGATAGGTCAAATACAAGTTTTCCAAGCCCCTGAAATGGCGATGACGCCAGAGCTAGAAAGCATTCTCTATCAGTATCAATGTGATTGCGTGGCGTACATTAGCGAAGAAGCGGAATATTCTGAGCTCTCTATTCTGAACAAAGCCACACGCCAGTCCGTCAACATCTTTTACACGCCAACCCAACTAGATCAAGCCAGTACCGAACTGGCCCTATTCCTAGAAAGAGGTCAATTATGATGCCAATCGTTGCGCTCATTTCTGCATTCGTTTTATTGGTTGGCATATGGAGTGACAGCGCCGAGCGGAACTTAAAACACCATGTATTTTTAACTTAAAACGTTAATTGACCCGAAACCACCCGAAATAAAGCGGGATATAGCGAAACGAGCGAGGTGATTTTTGTCGTGAATTATTTAATGTTAGTGCATAACAAAATCTATAAAGGCGCAGAGTTACGCCCTGATTTGAGGTGATGTTTCGATTCATTTTTGTGTATATGTCGTTATTCAATCAACGCACTGAAGCAGATAACTTAGGACGTCCACATTCGGGAAAATCAGCCTGTTGAACATATTCAATTAGCAACTTTCTATCACCAAGCAATTTAAAGTAGTCTTCTTCTGTATAAGTCCCAGCTCTAAGTTCTGAATACCGCTCGTCTATCGTTATATCAGCTTGATACTCGGCTATTGCTGCATTGACACGAGCAAGTTCAGTTTGCTGCCAGTATCGCTCTTCTGCCTCATTGATGATGGTGACTTTTTCAAACACGCCGTTAATATAATGATAGACCCCTAAATGCTCTCTAATATCGTCAGGCAATTCACTGGCATTAACTGAGTGCTTATGGGCGATGTTGCAATGGGTTACATGACCAATAGCAATAACAACGCCTTTCTCATCGGTATTTACAGTTACTGTGCTCATCATTCGCTCTCCCATACCGCATCAATAGTTACCTCGAACTTCGATACGACATTCGAATTAGGCCCATAATTACCTGTGGCAAAGCTTAATCGCTTCGGCGTTCCCCCGTCAGCTAGAGTGATTGGGACGATGAAATTGTTATATACACCGTATACGGTTGTAAAGCTTGGCACCGAAAAATAAACATGGGTATGTGCGCTTGGATATCTCGACCCTCCACTTTCACTATCATGGCAATAGATGTTGAGATATAAGTTGATTGGCTCACTCGTTGTCACTTTGGTTTGAATATTAATGAACTTCACTTTTGATGCGGAAGCTGGCATAACCCATTCTGGCCTTGGCATTTGTCCAATCGGCAAAAGTGACATCGTCAGGTCATCAGGGTACAAGCGAGTCATTTTCAGGATTAATGGTGGCAAGTTATCTGGACTATAAACTGACCCTAAGCCTTCTTTGAGCGCTTTTTCTGTCACCGCTTTTGATTCACTCTGACCTTGGTAGGAGTTAGATAATTGCACGACGCCTGAGCGCAAGGTTGTTGCGGTTCTGCGTAGCAGCTTCTTGACGGTCACGAATGCTGAGTCATCGGTTCCATCGTCAACTTGAGCATTGGTGGCAATACGCGCAATACCCGACTCTAACTCGGTAGCATGAGGGATAATTGGTGTTATGTTGATGGTCACCGCCGAGGCTTGGTACAAATCCATTGAGCACTCAATTTCGATTTGAACGTATTGATTATCAACAGAAGGAATGAGTGTTGAGGGGTACGAGCTATAAACGATGAGATTACCATCAGAATCATGCAGCCCAAACTCATTGATAAAGTGCCCAGCAAAGCGTGACGCGTCAACATAGACAATGGCATTGAACCAGTGCTCTTGCGTGTTGCCCTCATTAATATCTTGTCGACCGAACTCATTCACTAAGTGTGTGACGTCCGGTGTTGGCGTGACACTTGAGCCATTCGCATCGCCTAGAGACATTTGGTCAATTAATAACTTTTGCCCACTTTGGTAGGCCGCTTCCAGCAGCTCTTTACCCTTATCGGTAAGCACCGCCGTATGCTCTTGTGCAGATCCTAAACTCATATTTCATTACTCTTATTTCGGATAGTCATGCGATGTCGACTCTTTAGGGTGACCGCTGAATATAGTCCGCCAATTAACGTTGGGTTGGTTGGGAAATTTTTAGAGGTAATTCGTTTGCGTCCTTTTGAAATCGAAACGCTGAATATCCCTCCTGTCGATGGCTTGTTCTTTATCGTCATTTGCCAATGTTGAGAGCCTTGTTTGTTGCTCTCAACAAGCGTGACGACGTTCTCATAGTCTTTTTGAGTCAACCCACCTTTGTCTTGAATAACTTCAACCAAAAAGGTGCCTTTAGCACCTGGTGGATTCATTTGATGCCAAACGGTCAGCGTTGGGTTGAAACCTGTTAGGTCCAACGCTCGTTTTACAGCCCAGACAGTGCCTTTGTATCGATAAAGCACTAAGCCTTCTTTGACGACTTCACGCTTTTTCGCGACCGTCCAAGCGTCATCCCAGGTATCGACACGAAACCACCAAGAAAGCCAAGGTAAGTAAGATTCGTGGACGTTATCAATATCGAGAACCTGAAGGCCATGAATGGCTAAGCGAAGCTCGTCCATCTCTTCCGTTGTCAGGAAACTCAGCGTGCGAAGCCGAACGTCTTGCTTTAAGATTTTGGGAAGCATTATTTCGTCTCGTTTATCCAGTGGTTCTAGGATATTCAAACTTGACCACATAATTTCCGTTCGGCAGATGGATGCTATATATAAAGACACAATGCAGGCTCTAAATTACTCACAACGAGACAAGCTATGAGCACTGAAAATCAAACTAAAAACACCGTTGAAACCGAATTAGCATCAGAAGTTCGAAGCTTCACTTTGGAAGATATTGCCCGTGCAATGATGGAGTTTGATATCTGCATGTTGAACACTCCAGTTCAATTTGGTGGGATGGAACTCAACTGTGCTAAGCGAGTGCGCAAAGCGCTGGTTAAGGACCGAATTGAAGCGGTGCGTTTCACCAAAGAGCAATACGGTTTTGAATCTAACGATGCCATCACCGCGCATATCGCCTCGAGCATTTTAGTGTTTGGTGAACGCATTGAAGAGAAGCGAGATGAGCATGGCAAGCTCACGAACTTGGGTATGAAAGGTGAAGTGGTGATTCCTGTCGATATGCTAATTAACCTGCCCTATGAAGAGCACATCAACTTGGCTCACCTAATGGGAAAGAGCTAAACCTCGCACGAATCAAACAGAATATTTTTGATCACTCTTTTCGATTGCTCACCCACAAAAAAATCGGTCTTGTCTCCGTTGGTGAATTACTCAATGCCGACTGGGCGCAATATACGTATCTCATAGAGGTCTTTAATCATGGCAATAAATAAGGACAGTGGTTACGCGTTAGAGCTCATTGTTGGGGTTAAAGATGCGTTTACTCAGCAGTCGAAAAAGATTGAAAAAGAATCGAATAAGCTGGAGCGAGAGTTTAAGCAGCTGCAAAAAACCACCGCGGATGTTGATGCCTTTAAAAAGGCTGAATCAGCCATTGAACAATTGACCGAAGCTGAAAAACAATACTCAAAAATTCTAGGAAAAAAGAAAAATGAACTCCCCAAACTGAAGGCCGAGCTTGCCAAAGTGACACAGCAATCTCGAATCATGGCCAATGAAGAATCCAAACTGCAAGCGACCATCAATAAGCTTCGTACAGATATGGCGGGGTTAAGTGACGCTGGCAGCACCAATACCAAAACATTCAAGAAAAAAACGGGAGCCGTTGCACAAGCTGAGCGCACATTGCAGGCGTATCAATCGAAACTAAAAAGCACAACTCAAGATGAAAACCGTATTCGCTCTTCTATCTCTGCGACAGAGCGTGAGCTTGGTGATTTAACTAAGGCTCACCAGAAGAGCACCAATGAGATTAAAGCGCATGAGCGATTAGTGTCACGCTTAGGCCACTCATTAAAAGAGGCGGGTCTCGATGTCAATGACATCATCCAAGAAGAGAAACGGCTGCAAGGCCAACTCAATCGAACCAATAAAGAGATTTCAGAGCAAGGTCGAGAGCTGGGTAAATTACAACACTTTGAAAAGCTGGGGGTGATTGCAGGAGGGGCCATGGCATCAGCAGGCTTCGCCTGGGCGGGGAATGATAAGTCTCGAAATGAACGCCTCCTTGCTGCTCGCAGTAGCTATTCATTAGAAGAGGTGCAATCGACTTCTCAACGACAATTTCGTACTGATTTAATTCGGATGTATGGTGCAGACCAAGAGAGCATTTTCGCCGCCCAGGCACTCGCTAAACAGCAAAACTTAGGTGAAGAAGATACTCAGGCATTAACAAAAGCCACTATCCAGTTACAAAAGATTTTCCCTGATTATTCCTCACCCGAAACCGTTCGGGCACTTGCGAACATATCTAAAGGTTTTGGTATCAGCATTGAGGAGGCAGCAAACAAAGTTTATGCCACCAGCTCAATGGTCGGTGACGCCAATGGGGATTTGCTCGATACTTTCGCTGAATATTCCCCTCTACTTGGAGACAAGATTTCATTTGACCAATTTGCAGCCTCTATTGTTCGCGCCCGTCAAGCCGGTGTTTGGAACACAGATAAGGTAGGCGATTCATTTAAAGAGTCCTTCATGGCTCGTTTCAGCGATGAAGACGAGTTTGCCAAGCTTGTGGGTAAAGAAGACAAAGCCGGTACGATTGACGCCATTGATAACGTAGACCTACGTAATCGCATTAAAGAAGCCGCTTACCGAGTACGCAGTGACGTTGCAACAGGCAATGCGCCGGGTAACAACTATGCTGCATTATTAGCTCTAGTGAATAGGGCAAACCAAACTGATGCTGCCATCGTCAAACCCATCCTTGAAGCCATAGGCGGCACAATCCTGTCTGAAGATATTGGTACCAAAGGCTTAGGCGCAATGCAGCAAGGTCTGCAAGAAGGAGCCAAGGTCTTTGACGGTGTTGATTCTCTTGATGATGCAGCTCAAGGAGTATCAACTTCTATCGACAAAGCGATGAACTCGTTTGGCTCTATGACAGATACCGTCTCTAATAGTGCCGCTAATCTGATTGATAAATTCAATGGTCTTGGCGATGTGGTATCCAGTACGACTGAAGCTACGACGAGTGGAATGAATGACAAGGCAGGACTGGGTTATGCCGGTCTTGCAGGCGCAGTCGGTTTAGCTGGCTTTGGTGGTTTAATAGCGGCTCGTCTTGGTAAGAAAGCCTTTGGTAAAATCCTTGGCACTGCAATGGGCACTCAAGGCGGCTTCAAACCTGCCAGTATGTTTAGTGGCTTATTTACTAAATCTGCGGCTGAGCCTGTGACGAATGCTGCTAAAGGGCCGAGCTTTTGGTCGAGAGCGGGGAAAAAGGTAATGGATGGCGGTAAAGGTGTTCTCAAAAAGCTGCCTGTGGTGGGTAGAGCTCTAAGTGCGACCTCAACGGGATTATTTACAAAGTCAGCCACGAAACCAGTAGACAAGGTCGCTAAAGGGGCAAGCTCGTGGTCGTCTGCTGGGGAAAAAGTAATAAGTGGAGGAAAAGGCGTTCTCAAGAAGCTCCCCGCCATTGGTACGGCTTTGAATGCGGCCTCTATTGGCATGAGTGCCATTGAGGGAGATGCGGAAGGAGTTTGGCGTGGTATTGGAGCCACGACTGGAACCACACTAGGCGGTCTCGCGGGGAGTTTGTTTGGTGGCTTTGGTGCCGTCCCAGGTGCAATTGCAGGCTCTGTGGCGGGTGATGAGATTGCAGGTTGGTTATACGATGTTTTCAATGGTAAGGATGATCCTGTTAACCAACAAGCTGTCGCTCAAGTGGAGCAAACGGTTCAATCTTCGACAACGCAACCCAGAAACGCCATCGGTCAGCCACCAGCCACAATTGAAGTGAGTTTTTCACCTGTCATTCAACTGGAAGCGGTGAGCTCTGAGGCCGATGTGATGGCACAAACCTTAGTGGCAGCCCTGCGTGATATGACGCCTCAGCTCAAACAGACATTGCATGATGTGATGGATGAACTTTGGAAAGATATGGATCATGTTGACCTCAACTAAAAATAAATATACTGTGTTTTTATACAGTATATTTAAAAGGAGAGTTTATTATGCGCGTTGATATGATCGTCAAAGCTTCTGGTTTACCCAAAGGGACATTCTCTTTGATTGAGCCTGAAATTCAAAAGCGTTTGTCGGTACTCGATCCCGATGTTTGTGTCCGTATTCGCAAAGGTGAAAACAATCATCTGGATATCATGGAAAGGGATAAAACCAAAAAAGAGAAAGCCCATGCGCTTTTGGAAGAGATGTTCAATGAAGCGGACGAGTGGTTGTACAACTAAATATAGCAAAGGCGCAATTAAGCGCCTTTTCTTTTTAAATTACAGACTAATATTGAATATTTCTCATCGACTCCAGCGTTTGTTCAAACGTTTCCTCTTCCATTTCAATGCCGATAAAACGTCGATTTAAACTCAAACACGCCTTACCTGTAGAGCCACTACCCATAAACGCATCGAGCACCACATCATATTCACGGCTGCTGGCGGTGATGATATGTTGCAGTAAGTCTTGTGGTTTTTCGCAAGGATGCTTACCAGGATAATATTGCACCGGTGCAAACTGCCAGACATCGGTATAAGGCACCTCACTGGTGACGGAGAACGGTCGACGTAAATGTTCGTATTGCGCTTTTAGATCATCGTATTCCAATACCAAACTTTGGTAGTTATTTTTTAAAGCGTCATACTCCTTCACGAGGTCGCCATGCGTCTTCGTTAATTCTCCTTTTTTGCTTGAAAAAAGCTGTTGAAGTTTTTGGTATTGCGCTTTGTTGGGGAGTTTCCATTGGCTTTCACTAAACCAATGGGAGCACATTTGTGTCCCCGTTGCCGCATTGATTTCTTTTGCTGTCACACCAAGCTGTTTACGAGCATTGATGAAGTAATCCATCAAAGGTTTGAATACGTGTTTCTTGAGCTCATTGCATTGAGAAGCGTAACCAGAGCAACCTTTGGCATAGCCTTCAGCATTATAGTGGCCAGCAAATAAAATACGCTCGGTGGACGGAAAGAACATGCGCAAGTCCGGTTTGTGCATTCTTCGCCATGGGCCTGACGGTTTGGCCCAAATGATGTGGTTAAACACTTCAAAGCGGCTTCTGATGAGAATTTCAGTATCACTGGCCAGCTTTGAACCACAGAACAGATAAAGACCTCCTGAGGGTTTAAGGATTCGCCAGAACTCGAGAAGCACTTCATCGAGCCAGGCTAGAAATGAAGCGACATCTGGCCACTGATTGTCCCAGGCATTACGTTTGACTTGGAAGTATGGTGGGTCGGTTAAAATCAGATCAACGGAGTTGTCTTCAAGCGTTTTAAGGTAGGTTAAACAATCGGCATGGATGAGGGTGGCACGGCTATCGTGCAATGTGTGTTGGTGCATTCTTATCTCCTGTTAGCAAGAGCCTTGAACACAAATAGCGATTGAAAGCCGCCAGCAATAAAGAATTAAAGCTGGCGGCGTTTTGCTGCTTCCTCTCCAATTCCTTTATCAAAAAGGTCTTGGGTCTCAGGTACTCAAGGCATCAAAACACCTATCAACCTTATCACGCAGAACTGTGTATTTATACAGTTAATTGTTTCGAATTAATTGCGTTAAATCTGGATAGGGAAGCTGCGAGAGCTGCTCGATAACAAAGGCCACGTGATGGACAGAGTGCTCAGGTAGCATTTGGGATACAGAGATAGGGTCGACATGACCTTCTTTAGAGTGTTTAATAATCAAACTGACTAACGGCTTACATTGGGGTTTAATCGTTAACATGCTGAAATTCCATGTAAATTCAACGTGGTCACGACACTAGTATGGTGTGCAGGAAATAGCCAGTGCTTTATAGTGATAACTTGATTTAATTAGAGCTCTGCAGGATGTAGCAGCAGGTGAGCTTGATGCGTTTTTGCATTCCACTCTTTCATTTCTGCGATAAACAAACCATGTCGATGAATACTGTCAATGAGGTCATACGCTCTCTCATGTTGAATTAACATAGACAGAGGGCTAATCTGTATCATATTGTCGAAACCATGTTCAATGTGTTCTTCTAACATATACAAAACACTCGGTTCTGCCTCAGTTCCTTCCTCAAAAAGCCTCGACTCAATGCCTTCTTCGTCATATAGGTGCACGAGCAGTGAGTACAGCTTCTCCGCACCAGCGAGCTTGGTCTTTTTAGCCTGGTCATTAAGTTGATAGAGCTTCATCTCTAAGTTCCCTTCTTTTGTTCGAGCCGCTTGAAGCATCAAGCGAATGTCTTTTTTAATCGCAGCGTAAGCCTTATCACTCATTTTCGGCTTTAGATATTTCAATAAAATCTCATTACGCTTTGCAATGGGTACGAAACGCGAGCTAGCCGATACTTGGAACAATAGATGAAGCAAAGCATGCGTTATGGTTTGGTGTAATGTTTGATAGTAATCAAACTCTTTTTTGATTTGCATAAGGACTAAATATTTGACGAATACAACGTATTGTTATGTGGTCATACTGTCCATAAATCAAGCTATTGAAATAATTAAAATGAAAGGTTGTTACTGCAGTTCACTAAACACCTGCTTGGAAAGCACTTGCTGAGTGGTAGCGCTTACTCGGTAAACCCGTGTATTGCCATACGCACTCGCAAACGCCACCGCCCTGAGCGAATCGTCTAACTCAAGCACAAACTGCACGCTAGGTAAAAAGTCCCCACTTTCCAATTCATCAAAAGCCAACAACACCTCATCAGGTGAGGTCATCAACTTCTCTTGTATCATTTCCCGAAACGGCTCTAGCTCTGGCGATTGTTTTATCACGTTATTGAGTGTGCTAGCCGATAAGCCTTGTTTCGCGACGGCTTCAGCTTGCTCTTTTAAGACGCGTTTACTTTGTGCGTGAGAGTAGTTGAGTATGCGTTGGGTCAGTCCATATTCTTGCGCCCGCTCCATCATCGATACTGGCAGCGTTTTCATTGATACTAATGGCGAGCTAGTAAACTGATGCTCTTTGCCTGTTGTCGCATCCTTATCCAAGGCTGTGCCACTGACCTCTGCAGAGGCTCGTCGCATCGATGCGGGTAGTGCTTCATATTGCTTGCGTGATAGCACTGAAACGGTCGCGCGGCACTTATGGTGATTGGGCGGGTAAAAGCTTTCCCAAAACGGATCGTCTTTCGATTTAATCACGCCATCGAGCTTTCTGCATAGCTCTGTGGTGCCCGAATCGAGCACCGACGAATATACCAAAAACTCGACTAAATCATTATGAGCAATTTGAGTCCAACGACCTGAATTGTATGCGGTCATCATATTGTTGCGATAATGCAGCTCTAACCAATAAGGATTGACCTGAGAGAGTCCTTCTTGCTCAAGAAGTTGACGGAGGTTCCCTAACGTTTCAGAGCGTGATGCGCCGTTTCCTAATGCCTCTTCATAACGTTTTTTAACGCGATTGACCGCATCAATACTGGAAACGTTTGCCACGGTAAAAGCACGCAACTTCATTGCCGCTTCCATCTGCCGATACGCTTTGGTATCGGTCGGTATCATGGCTTTGAGTGAATCAATCGCTTCCTGAAAAGGCACCTCATCCACGGCAAGATAAATCGGCGCATAAGTGAGTTCGAGAGGTTTCTCGTTGGCATCATTGATCGCATTATGGATATGCGCTTGGCCCAGCAGCCAACTCACCATCATCGAAGCGGCATAGATGTTGGTGTATTGCGTTGTCACTTGGGTGATATCAATATCGTCTGGGTTTGAATGCGCTTTGAACGCGGCTTCCAGTTCGCTTGAAAGGCTTTTGACGGTTAATGAAAGCGCCTCATCTTCAAGGCGCTGTAATTTGGTGAGGTTATCGGTCTCTTGTTTATCAAGACTTTTTAAAGCAGACATAAGTGCTTTCCTGGTGCATCGGAAAGATACGTGGGTTTATCAACGGTCGTCGGTTCATTGACGATATTGTTCACTAACTCTTTATAAGCGTCCTCATCCACTCGAATTTTAAGACTGCCTTTGCGACCATTAGCTAAGAATATCCATTTAAACAGCGTGTCGTTAAGCGTCTTATGCACCATACGAGCATCGCGTTTGGAGACGCGCATGCCCGCTCTTTCATGAACTTCACCCAATGACCGCGAGCCGTATTTTTGATTACCGTTCGTCAAGGTTTGACCTGTGATGCGCTTAGCGATTTTGTTATCAATGTATTCAATGGTTCGAAGCAGTTCATCCACCTTACCGTTGGCATCAAGGGTGACGATTTCTTTTACACCAGAGAGTGCCACCGCATCTCCGTTCATCACAGGGGCTAACGAGTTGGCTATCGCTTGTACGTCATCCCCGCCATTGGCATTTTCAGCCAGAGCAATCGCGGTTGGGATCGCGTACTTCTCGCCCAGTCGCTCGATGTTGGCCCAGCTTATCCACTTACTTTGCCAAATGGGCCACACTGACTCTAAGATGGTTTCGCCATATGGGCGCTCGGTGGTTGCATTGCGCAGCACAGGAATGACTTTCCCTGCCACAGGCGTTTTCGTTGTGTAATCCACGGCGCTATACACTAAAGTGCCATCTTTTAATAGGCGAAAGTCTTCAGGGCGTTTGGGCTCTGAGTGGATGAGACAAAGCTGTGAGCCGACTTTCTCCCAGATAAGCTCCACGGGCATAAAACCAAATTCCGTCGCACTTAACATCTGCTCCATCAACATTTCTAAATCAAAGTCTGCCATCACTTCGTTGTAAAACGCGATGTCATCGGCTGAGCCTTCCATCACGTAAGGCACCGTCATGGCCGTGGCATGACGCATTTCAATGCTTGATGCGACCTCTTCATCGAGCAGCATGGCGCGAATGGCCCCAAAGTAGTAGTTGCTGCTTTGGTAGCGAGCGTTGCCGAGCTCGGCAGGTAATGGGTAGTGATTAACGATAACGTCGGTGGGAAGCCGAGCGATAAGGGACGATAATGTGAGATTCTTTATCACGGGCAATCGCAGCTCCTGTGTATTGAGCACCGCTTTCAGTGCCATTATTAAGGCCAAGCAAGGCGTTGATTAATGCGAGCGCTTCGTCTTTGCGGTCATCAAAATCAAACTCGCTGATTTCACCTAACTCGTAAATTGCCCTTTGAGTCATGCCTTCAGCCAACACTTCTTTGTCATCCTCGCTATAAAGGCGAGACAAGGCATTCTTTTGACCAAGATAGGCATAGCACCAACGCGCGGCGGATTGACAAGCGGTTTGAGCGTTGCTCTCATCGTTGTAAGTTAAGGAGTGGTAGATTTGCTCATCCAGGGAGCTCGATACTCCCTGGATGCTGACCATCGCTCTTAACTCGGTAAGGGTAATAGCCATTATCACTCCTTACTTCAGTGCGTCATCGGCCCAGCAGATGGCATCCACGACAACCGCAGGCAAAGGCTTTGACATGGTGTACACATCCGCGCCACTTGGATCGTCGACTTTCTTTACTTTCGAGAAGAAAGGTAAGGCCTGAAGGCCTGCGTCCAAATCATCGAGCGCGGCATAGTACGGTGTGTGGCCTGCCTCAAGGTCAATCATCACCATCTTGTCATCATCAACGGTTTTTACGCGGGTTTTCGTACCGCCTACCATGGTTTCGTATGAACCATTTTCAAGATTAATGAGGTAGCCGCCTACATTGACTTGCCCCTTGCTGACTTTCACATCGAGCACGTTGGATTTATTTTTCCCTGCTAAGGTGACAATGCGAGCAAACAACGTTTTACCACTCAATACTTCCAAGTTTGCGCCATAACCTTTCGCTTGAATGGTTTCATCCATTTCTTGCAAGGCGGTGTACACTTGTTCGATGGTGGCGTCTGTGGCTTTCAGTGAGCTGTCAAAGTTGTAGCGAAGGGTTTCCCCAAAATCCACTTCGAACAATTCCATTGCGCCGTCTGCGGTTTTCATTGGGTAGGCAATCTTACCTGTCAGCGATTGAGCACACAGCGCTTCAGTTGAGACTTCAATCTTGCGCATCACACCAAACTGAAGCATTTCAAAAAACTTTTGAATGTTCTTTAAGCCTAATGCCTTGAGGTTGTTGAGCTCCGCCGCTGACACATGCGATACCGTCGAAAAACCTTGTGGCTCGATAGATTGAGTTTCTAAGTCATTGCCACCAAGCTGATACGCTTTCGTACCACGGCGTACCACCGGAATGTTAGACAGGGTCTCTTTGAGCACATTCCAGGGGATGCGCACGCTTGGGTAAAACACCGCCTCCCCAAACACCTTCTTGCGAATACGCATTGGCACTGACTTGCGCTTTTTGTATTTGTTTAGCAGCTCTGCCCACTCTTGAGGGGCTAACAGACCGCGTAAAATATCAATAATATCCATGCTTTGTTCTCTTTATAACCGCTTATTAAACAGCGGCATGCATTAATGGGTGGGGTTATTTTTCAGAGCCTGACTCAGAAGCGTTGTTGTCTGATTGCGCGTCACCATCGGGAGATGGCTCTGAGTCTTCTTTTGGCTCATCCGCAATCACCAAACCAACGCTATCTTCGACGCGTGGGTATTCCCCTTTTTTCGTTAGGTCAACATGAATCGTTACTTCACCGTCACTAACAGGAGTGATTAGTCCTGATTTTTCATCGACGGTGGCCACGGCTTCATCACTAGAGGTGTACTTTACGATTTGCTCGTAAGGGTTATTGAGAACAAGATTCAAACCACCGCTTTGCACATCAACGCCAAGCTCTGAGTACACAACCGGTGAGTCATCTACTTTACGAAAACCGACAGGCTCAAGCTTTAAGTTATCGTCTGAATTATTTTCTACATCCGCTTTTAACTTTGCTTCCACAATCGGTTGACCTAATTGATGGTAAGCCTCCCCTTCACGCTTTAAGAGCTGAAGCTTCGCGATGGCTTGCTCAATCAAATCGTTACGGCGTGAATGGTGCAGAAGTGTGCGTGGGTGAGCGCCCATTTGAACAAAGGCATTCGACGCGTCACGCAGCGCTTTGGAAAACACACCATCTTGTTTGGCTTTTTGTTGCTCTAGAGGACTCATAACCAGGCACCTTCTGCAAAGAGTTGAACGCAAGACAGCGTAAATTCATTAGACGCAGTGAGCGCTGAATCATCCGCAAGCACCACACGGTCGCGAAGGTACGCGCCAAGGCGAAGTACTGAAACAGACCCATCACCTTTCATTTGTTTGGTGGTGACTACCCCTAGCGTCACTTGAGTGACGGTAAGATTGCCAGCGCCATCATCTTGAACGGTGATCAACGGGGAGCCGTCCCAACGCCCAGTGATCATGCCATCAGTGATCACCACGGCATGACCAGGCTCTAAATCGGTGATGCCATTAACCCTCATTTGTTGGATGACGTTGCCACCGGTATAACTGCCGACAATGGCGGGTGCGCCCTTAATGGTGGTTTTCATTCCAAATTCCATTACCAACCCTCCGGATCAAAGTTATCTTTTTGAGCCGAGCCTGTATCCGCTAGCTCTAAGTTCTGAGTTAATTTATCCCAGGCCGATGGTGTTGCCGGAGCCGTTTTCTTCTCAGGCATAGCACTTAGCATGCCTTTCAATTGGCTGTAACGATTGCCATCACCAGAGGCGCAAAGCTCGATAGCGGACGCACCTTCAATCATGACTTTCACACTCTTGCGAAGCTCGTCGCTCATTTCACGCGAGTCCGCTAGCTCGGTTAGTGTTTCCTTACGATCGCCTGCCAACGTTTCTTGCATCGCAGTAACCGCACCGTTTGATTTATCGTCATCGGTCTTAGTCGGGTCTACACCTTTGCTTTGATCACCTTCTTTTTTAATGGGCGGCGTATTGGGTTTAATCCCCATACCGTCAAGCTGCTCTTTGACGACGTCGCCAAGCAGCGTTTTGAGTTCGTCTTTCTTCATGGTTATTCCTGTTTCATTGTCATCAGAGCCAGGTTGAGTACCGACATCTGCACTGAGATAGATAGCGTCATCACAAAAATCGCTATCGCTGAGATCCACCACATCACGGGTTTTCGTGTCCGCCGCCGGAGGAAGCTGCCCCAAGAAGGCAAGATGGTGCATGTACCACTCACCTTCTTTATCCGGTACTGGATGGATGCCAGCACTGAAGCCTTCAAACTTGCCCGAATCTTCCAGTGTTTCCATCTCGGGGGTGTAAATCACCTCACCCACAAGGACGGTTTTTCCGCTTTTATCGCCACTGCCGGCTTCTGTTCTGAGGTTGGACGCTCGCCCCAACGCGGCAATCTGATCGCTGCCTTTGGTTGGGTGACCTGGGGTCACGGGAGGGCGGGCATCCGATTTATAATGACGAACCACCGATTCGAGCTGCGCTTTCGTGACGGGCTGACCATTTTTTTGAATGCCATCCGCCACAATTTCCAACTTACGAATTCGCATATCGACTCCTTATAAGGTCACGGTGATACCAAATTGCCCTGGTGCATCCGGCGGGTATTTCGCACCGGTTTGCATGTCGAGCATGAATACGCGTCCAGAGGTATTGCTGATCTCAATAAAATGCACAGCAATGTTGGCGGTGTACGGCGAACCTTCATTGTTATAACCAGGAACCGGTGGATTTTTCACAAACCCATGAATACGAGTAATACCCGCATCAATAATCTTGGTCCCTGTTTCGGAATCCAGCATGCGTACTTGTCCCGTTAGGCGCAGCTTGATCCACCCATCGTTATTGGTCAGCTGAGCCACATCGCCAAGCGCCACCGATTGAAACTCCACCGTTGCCGTTGGGGCTTCGTACTTGCCGGTTGGCACTTCGACATCACCCAGCCCACCTAAGCCGCCCACCGTGGCCATCTTGCGCTGTAGGTCGCTGCTGGCGTTTTTTACGCGTCCGACGTATTGGGTTTCATTAATGAACGCCATCTGGTCACGCCAGACCACACTTTTCTCTGCCATGACTTACCTCATGCAATCAGTTTGTTAAAGGCGCTTTCTAACCCTTCAACGTAAATTTCAGCTTCAAATTCCACACTCTGCATAGGCACAGGCGGTGTCATTCGATAGCGGTACTTAATTTTGCCTTGCATCAGATTGGTGAGCGGGTTGTCACCGGCATCAATTGACACATTGCTGTACACCAATGCGGTGCCTTCTTTCGAGCGAAGATAATCGTTCACCGTATCTTTCACGCGGCCACAGGTCGTATTAGCAATGTCCGTTGGGCTGGTGAACATCGGAAAGTCTAAGAACTGACGAGTGGCGTCCTCAATGCTTTCTTCTAGGATGTCGGCTGTGCGGCGAACTGAAATAAATGACAGGTAATCGCTCTTGGTTGGGAACGCGGTGGAGTAGTTACCAAAGTTCTTCCAACCGCCATGGTTCATCAGCGTGGCAATGCCGTTCACGTTTAAGTAGTTCACATCACACGATGGATCGCTTGGGATGTAATCGAGCTCAATGGAAGGGCCAATCACATCGGCCATGACGTAGTTTGATGGCGAGCACCAGTAACCGGTTTCCGGCACAATGTTCTGCTCGGTTTGGTTGCGGTCTACCTGAGCAAGGAGGCCACACAGACTTGGCGCGTACCAATCAACCACCGTTGCGCCGTCGGTATCTAATACTTTTGGACGTGGCCAGCCGACATACGCTCGTTGTGAGGTGTACTTTTTCTTCCAAGCGTACGCCTCAGTGGCTGTTGAAATATGCTCTGGCATATCTCCCACCCAAATGCCGCGGATAGTACTGACCGCTGCCACAGCGAGTCCCATTGCGCCATCCTTGTGTAAAATGCCTGGAGCCATGTTGATTTTGGATGAAAAGCCGTAGCTCTGTTTCGCTTTACGCAGTAGCGGCAGTGCTTCCATGAATTTAGCCAACAGCGCATCGGTGACACGGGAAACGGTCAGTACATAAGTGAGCTCAATGCCAGCAACATCCCCCACATTAATGGTCATATCGTTGTCATTGGTGTAGCTGACGTTGCTCTTGGGTGCGAGCTTCACGGCGACCACCGTTTGACCTTCTGAAAGTGGTGTGATCGTGCCATCACTACTATCAACCAAGGCAATGGCTTCATCATCAATCGACCAAACAGCAGTTTGCTCATACGTATTGGTTAACGCGTTCGGCTGAGAGTCTGCGCCTAAGAACGCTGTCGCAACAGAATCACCCAGCGTCGCTGGACTCATGGTCTTGCCTGCGTTTGGATTGGTTTGTGCGACCGTCACGCCATAGACATGGGCCTCATCTACGTCATTCTCACCATCATTAAAGGTGACCAAGGCGGTGATGTTAGCAATACCGGCTTTCACAGGCGTTACCACGCCCGTATTAGCATCCACGGTCGCAATGAGATCATTGTCCGAGCTGTACGCAATGCGACAAGTGTGAGGGTTTAAAATCGTGACAGGTAAGCTTGCGCCATCATCAATATAAATAGAGACACTGGATGTGCTCATCGTGACGCCAGAGACCGCTGGCGTTTCAACGTCAGGGAAGTCGCTGTCCTTACCTAAAGGGATTGATAGAATGGAGTTGCTTGGTACATAGTGGTGAACGCGACGAATGGCATTGGCGAGCGAGCCTTCACCGAAGGCCTTCTTCGCGTCATCGTAATTGGTGGTGTGGTAGAGCTTTAATGGCTCTGCCAACTCAGAGGTGCCAAACACACCAATCACACTGGACGACACTTCGATGACCGAAATGGGACCTGTGAGCGATTCGATGGTTCGGATGCCGTGAAGTAATTCGGCCATGGATACTGTCTCCTGTTCATCAGTGGAGTCAGTATCTGAGATTATTGGAGGATAATTTCCGTTCGGCAGGCTTAAGCGTTAGTAAAATCGAACACGTCACTTTGCCCCGTGGCGAGGATTTGGCAAGAAAGCTTAATGCCAATAATGCCCTGTGGCAAATCGGTTTGAGTGACCACAATACTGTCGAGTTTGACTCGAGGCTCATACTTAGCCACCGATTCAGCAATGGACACTTTCAACCCTTGCACTTCCCATTGAGGCTTATCAATGTACTCCAATGCATCCGCTGCGTAATCCGGCATATAAATCCGTTCGCCTTTGCCGGTGTACACAATCATAAAAAGTGACTGCTTGATATCGGCCACCAAATCGGTGTTTCGTCCGCTTCCTGCAAATTTGAGTGAGTAGGTCATGCGTACCCCGTTTGAATTCGTTTGAAATCCGGTTTGAATGAGTTTGAATAAAATTATTTGAACATTCACACCCGATAGAAATTAAGCGCCCTCAGAATCGCTCTGAGGGCGTTTTGTCATTTATTGGTTTGCGGTGGACGTTGGTCTGCCTTCTGCGTCATTGTGTTTATGGCTAATCACGGCGACTGTGACACCATTGATGGTCACCGAGCCTTTCATGGTGGCACCGCTGTTCATCACGGCTGCCCCCCCCGTTGTACTACCATATCCTGCGGCCCCGACGAGTCCGGTAAATGTTGCTGTCATATCCCCCGTCAGCGCTTTGGTAATATGGGTTTGACCATTGAGTAAAATGGTCGGTGCATTGACGGTGTATTTAGGGCTATCAATGGTTACACCGGACTCGTTTACGATGAGAGCAGGTTCGTTACCTTTAATTTTTAATACGCCCGTTGCGCTACTTTGGTCATATTCCAAAAGTGTGCCGTCTTTAAACCGGACACCAAACTTATCAACATTCGCGATATAGGGCTTTGCTGATTTGTTCGCCATCGAGCCAAGCACAAAACCAGACATCATTGAACCGCTAGGAATGAACAGACACAGCACTTGCTCACCAGGCTCAAGGTTGCACGAAATGCTCACGTTCTTACTACGAAAGCCCAGCACAGGCAACCAATCTGACTCAGGGTAACGTAGACCAGGGAAAGTCACCTTTACGCGCCTTAGCTCGGCATCCACTTTGCTCACTTTGCCAATACACACCAGCTTGCGCAGCATGGAGAGCACATCGCTGAGTTTCGTTTTCATTTCTGCGAGTTTGTTGAACATAGAGACTCCTAACGCATCATTCGTCGCAAAGCACCACCACCAAAGCGTGAGAGCGCTTTCGCGGCGCTACTGATTGACTTGGGCGTTTGTGGTGTTGCGCCGCCCACAAAACCAGACTCGAATCCACTGATGGCCATCTCCACCGCATCGGGCCCATCATCATGGCCACGAGGGAACTCTAAAAACATTTGACGAAGCAGCGTCTGAGTCTCTAAGAATTGGATAAGTCCGTTCTCTACCTGTGACGAGAGCGACTTGATACGCACTTGCTTATTGCCCCCTTTGAACTCACGAACTGGAAGGCGCACGCCTTTCTTCTTGGCGTAACGCATCACTTCTTTTTTGTAAATCTTCTGGAACGCAACGGTTTCGAACATCACAAAGGACGGCCTGTGTTGTAGAAACACATCCACAATGCGTTGGGCAAACTTAAGGTCAGACTCTTTCCAGCCTTTGGCAAACAACACATGATCCACCATGGTAATTTTGTGTCGAGCCACCACGGCAATAAAGGACCAGTCACCTTTTTTAAGGCCCGTAGCAGGGTCAATCGCCATACCAATGGTGCAATCTCGAAGATCTAATTCATAAGGTTTGAAGTAGACAAACCACTCTTCCTTAAAGTCGGCCTCTTCATCGGCGATAGGACGGTTCATCCATTCCGTCCACCAAGCACTGCCTGACGCGATACGTTTATTGTCTAACTCTTGCAAACTCCAACGTGCTGGAAATAAGGAATGCCCCGACGGGGTAATGGCACTGAAGCGCAGCCCCAACCAGTTAGGCAAACGGCCATCTTCAATTTGTTTAAGGAGACGTGACGGTAAATCGTCTGGGTGCATGATGGTGTTGGCGATGATGGTCAGCGCCCCTTTGCCCAGATTCATAATAACGCGTTTGAACCAGCGCTCCGCCTGACGACGCAGTGTCGGCGATTCCACCTCTTTGTCATCGAGCAAGTCATCACAGATAATGTGAGTCGGACGTTGGTACTTGTTTTTAATACCACGCAGCCGCTGCCCACGACCGACCGCCACAATGGAAGAGCCATTGGCCAGTTTGATTTTGCGTTTAGTCCAGGTGTTACCTCGCTGCTCCCCATAATCATCCAGAATCAGTTCGTTATCTTCTAAGTCATCTTTGATGGCGTCCATCATCTCTTTGGCGCTATCGGCAGACGCACCACAAATCACAATGAATGAACCAGGATGATTAAGCGCCAGCCATAAAGGCATGGCCTGAGTATTACGGGTGGTTTTACCGTGATCGCGTGGTTCGATATCGAGAATGCCCTCATACTGACCACGCTTGCCGTTTTCAAGCGCAAGGGGCTGTTTGATAAAACCGTGGTCGCGCGGGTCAATGAGCGCTTTGAACAGCGCTTCGTCTTGATGATTCAAATTTCGATTGGCGGCCAAGCGAGTCAGTGCGAGCTGGTATTCACTGAACTCAAGTGTGAACGCATCCGGCATATAGGTCTGACAGAAATATGCAAAGTCACGTTTAGATTTGGCACGGCGCTTTCGACGCGCCTTTTCTTCTTTTTCTTTTCGGGCTAAATCACGCCGCGCTTGGGCTTGGGTCTTCTTCGTGGCGCATTTGTCCTCAGCGGCGATATGCGCACTGTCTCGAATATTCTCTAAATCCGCATCGGACAATCCACCAAAGAGGCCGCTCATCGACGGCCTCGTTTCGTTTTTTGGTCGACACGAATTTTCTGAATGATGCTGACCAACTCAAGCAAGAGCTCGGGGCGCGTCTCTTTGAGTATATCGGTAAGCTGACTTTCAAACTCGGCCTTTGCCGCATCGACCCCTTTACGAAACTCAACTTTCAATCGGTCAAGGTTCACCTGTGCATCCGATAGTCGCGCTAACAAGTTGGCCAGCTTGTTCGGATCTTTAAATGACTCAGGACCAAACTCCAATTCACGCAATACTTTGAACATGTAGCGCTGCATGATTTGTAAGTTCAGCTCTGAGATATCGGTGTTGGGGCTGTCTTTGAATTCCTTTAGAAAGACCTCTGCCTGCTCTTGAACCAGACGCTGCTCTTCAATCAACTCCTGATTACTACGAAGCACACGATGCACTGACGAACGTGAAATATCAAAGCCGTCTTCTTTGAGCGCCTCCGCGATATCGTCCAGCTTCATTTTGTCCACGGTGTACATCTCAATGACGCGCTCAAGCAGCCCGTGCAATTCCACCTTTGAGCGTGGGGCCATGGGGTTTCCTTCTTATTGTTCTCGTGAGCGTGCAGCTTATCCCCCGAAGGGTTGATTAACTTCCGTTCGGCAGATGGCCGCTAAATAAAAGGCAGAATTTAAGCCTGGTTCAAACACCGTTCAATGGAGCGTATCAGCGATGAAAGGTTTTCTTGATGCATTGCATAACACCACCAAAGCGATTGAGGGTCTGCCAGAGACGTTGGCTCCCTTTGGTTTGCAGTGTGTGCGCAACAACATGAAAAACGGCACGTTTAAACCCAATGCTCCGCTGACCAAAAACACCAAGAACGCAGGGGCTAACCCCCTGTTTGATACAGGTGAAACCTACGCCTCATTGACGTACAAGGCTGGCAAAGAGGAATACCGCATAGGCACCAACAAAGCCCATGCGCCACTGATTAACAATGGCGGCGTGATCAAAGCGAAGAAAGCCAAACAGCTCGCCATACCGGTCAACAAGCAGGTAAAGAAACGCTCCGAGGTGTATGGGGTGCGTAAAACCTTGGAAGGATTAGAGCTTCAAGGCTGGAAGATTTTCTACCGTCCTCATTCCATCATGGGACGAGCACCCTTGGGGGGTAAGGCTTTTGGTCAAAAGGTGAAGACTAAAGCCAACCGAAACAACAAAGGCGCAGAGAAAGGCGTGTTCTATGTGCTGTACATCCGAACGCCGCAAATCAAAGTCTCCAGTCGTGAGTTCATGTATTTAAGTCCCGAGCAGCAACAAGCGCAGCAAGAAATGGCATTAGAGCAGTTAAAGGCAGCAATCCAATGAAAGTGATTCGAACATTAGAGAAAACACTGGAAACCTCACTTGGCATGCAAGCGGTGATTGAGCCCTCCAATGCGGTGGCCAGAAAAGAAGTGCGTGTGATGTTCAATGGTATCCGCGCGTTGAATCGGCTGGCACTGACGACACAAGCCTCGTTCGCGGCTTATGAAATGCTCCTTGATGTGGTGATTTCAGCCAGGGTCAGCGGCGGGAACACGCAGTGTTTTTTATCTAGTCAGCAGATACAACTCAACCTGCGCATGACCGATTATCTCACCCATGACCTGATTATTTTAAAAGACATTGGTGAAGACTTGCCTGCTGGCTTTGGTGAATTCTGTGAGCGGCTGACGGTCGTGGGCGATGCAGAGATTTCCGATGCTCGAAAAACATCATCCGGCTGGAGTGAGCCAAAACAAGACGATGACTTTGACCCCAAAGACGATCTCTTTACTTGGCGCGAAGATTGGCAAGCCACATTGGTGCTCACCGTACACAAACATTTTACCAACCCTGATGTGACTGAGATCACCGCCAAGAGCCTTCTCACGGGTAAGAGTCACACCATCAGTGATGAGGAATCATAGATGACAGAACAAACAACGAATTATTCCCAGTGGGGCGGCTTTGGTGATTTAGTCTTTAAGGGGCGCTTCACGCCAAACAAAATCAGCGACTCGCGCACTTTTAAGATCAACAAACAAGACCTCATTAACGGTTATCCCGCGCACCAGAATATGGGTGAAGATGAGCACACCGCCTTATTGGATCTGACCTTTAATAATCACTTTGTCGACATCACAAAGATGACCAAGCGGCTCGAATTAATGGGCGAAAATGGCGTGCCTCGCGCTTTGGTCGTGGGCTCAGTGGTGCATGGGCAGTTTTGTATTCGTAAAATCACCCGCACCAATATTCAAACGCTGCCTAGTGGCGTGGTGACCAGTGTGGACTATCAACTGGACATCGTGGAAGTGCGTTCATGAATACCTTAATTGCACGCCAGAGCGAGCGCTGGGAGCAGATTTGTTATCGCGCCTATAGCGTCACCAATCAAACCTTAGTCGATGCGCTATTTGATGCCAACCGTGAGCTGACCCGAGCCATGACCAGCTTTACCTTTAGCGGAGGGGAAACCGTCAACATCCCTGCGGTGAAAGTGGTGAACACAGTCACTGTGGAGACGCCACCATGGGCATAACCGCAACAGGGCTTATCCGTCCATTCGCCATTTTGCACTGGGCGGGAAAGGATGTGACCGCTGAGCTCAGTCGCTATGTCAAGTCCATGACCTATACCGATGTGATGGAAAGCAAACAAACCGGTACAGATACCTTGTCTCTCACTTTGTTTAACAAAGACCGCCGTTTTTGTCAGGCCTGGTATCCCACCAAAGGGGACACCTTAACGCCAGGCATTGGCTGGTTAGATGAAAGCGGTCAGCGTCACGAGTGGTTGTGGGGAGAGTTCAGTATTGATGAAGTGTCCTTCAAGATTGGGCCTGATGATGTGATGGTCGGTGCAAACGCCAAACCGCCCACCATCAAGCGAGGTTTTATCGACAATCAGCAGTGCTTGGTACAAGAGAATGTCACGTTTGAGCGCGTTGCACAGTCTTGGGCAAAAGAGAGCGGCCTATCGTTTATCAAAGCGCCTGATACGCCTGACTTTCAATTTGCTCGCATTGAGCAGCGAGATGAAACCACCCCCGCATTCTTAACTCGATTGTCAGAGCAAACCAGTGTGCCGATGGCCATCAAAGGCAAGAACCTTGTGATGGGCAACTTTAAAGACGACGTGATTCAAATTGACACCTTAAACCGAGACATTCTCACCGCTCTCAATTTACCCGATAGCGCTCGTTCAAAGTACGTAGCGGTCGAAGTCAATGGTTATGACCAGCAAGCCCAGCAGCTTTTTAGCTATCGTGCAGGGGATGCCACCGCGACGGGCGATCGAGTGAAGATGCTGCACAACATCGACAACGTGAAATCCATGGCAGACGCCAGAGCTTACGCCGAGTCCTATTTACAAAACGGCGCAGACGGGAAACAAGGCGCGAAAGGACGCATGTCAGTGACCAATATCATGTTAACCACCGCACATTTGATTGAATTTTTAAACTTTGGCAACGTGCCAAACCGCTGGAAACCCACCACCGTGACGACCTCCATTAGTGGACGTTCGTGGACCGCCAGCGCGCAACTAGCAAGAGCGAACTGATATGACCAATCGATTCCCTAATATCCCAGAGCCGCAACTGGTCGAGGTGAATTATAACGCCGACCTTGTCAGCCTCAAGCAGCGTTACCAACTAGGCACAGGGCACTATCCTGGCATCAACGACCCAGAAACGTTTCATCTTGAGCAAATCGCGTATGAGAAGAACGAGCTCAAAGCGCTCATTAACTATGAAAGCAAACAGAACTTGCTGCCGTTTGCAGAAAAAGAGCGTTTAGACAACCTTGGACTGCTCACTGAAACCGAACGGTTGCCCGCCTCAAAGGCCCGTACGGTAATGGCTTTTACCTTTACCCCTCATACTGGCTTTGTCATTGCTAAGGGCTATCAAGTGATTGCCGTGGATAACCAAACTCTGTTTGAAACATTGGAAGAGGTGGTGGTCAGTGCGGGCACACAGAGCATTCAGACGAGCGTAGAGTGCATCGAAACTGGCCTTCAGGGAAATGGCTTTTTAGCCGGACAAATCCATCAAGCTGTTACGCCATTGGATGCCCTTGAACGTGTGGCCAATACTGAGACCACACAAGGTGGCTCTGAGATTGAGGGTGATGATGATTTTGCCTATCGAATCTATATTTCGCCGTCAAAGTTCAGTGTGGCTGGGCCGTACGAGGCGTATGAGTACTTTGCTCGCTCAAGCAGTTCATCAATTAAGAACGTGTCGGTTTGGACTCCGGCCCCGAATGAAATTGAAATCAGTGCCATTTTGCAAGATGGCTCGCTTCCTAACCAAGCCATCAAAGACTTGATTAAGTCAGAGTGCTCAGGGGATAAGCGAGTGCCTATGGGGGATTTGGTGCGCGTGGTGGATGCAACGGATGTCAGGGCAACGGCCAGCTTTCACCTGCAGATCTTCAGTGACTACGCCTCATTGGCTGAGTCCATTCAAATGACGGCAAAAACCAACATTGAAGCCGTCATTAATACGTGGAAGACGCAGCACGGACGCGACATAGTGCCTGCAGCCTTAACGTCGCTGGCCCAACGTATTGAAGGGGTGTACCTAGCTAAAGGGGCGGTGACTGGCAGCGATGGTCAAGTCATTACAGAGACGAAACCGGTGACCCAAAAACAAAGGCCGCTTATCACCCTAACGGCCGTCACCTTTGAGGTCATCACTGAAAGCAGTCAACAAACATTTGAATAACCACAATAAGAGAGAAAAAGCCAATGAGTGAAACGGGAATGAAAGCCATCTTGATGTCCCTAACAGACTTAGCGGGTCTAAAGAAAGTCGGCACGTCTGTCATGGCCACGATCGTCAGTTTTGGCGTCAATGATATCGCACAACTTGTTGCGGTTACGGTGGGCATTATCTCGGGTTGTATGGCCATTCGACATTATGCGGTGGCCACTCAGCTCAATAAAGCCAAGTTGGCGCGCCTGAAATCCGATCATGGCACCCAAATGGAGTCGGAGGAAAGCTCATGAGTTTGAAAACTAAAGCAACGAAAGCCTTGGTGTGCTCTATCATGGCCGTATTGGCCATCGTGTTTAATATCGACGACGCATTGAGTGTCAGTGAACGTGGTCTGCGTCATATTGCGAATGAAGAAGGTTGCCGCGCTCAAGCCTACCAATGCAGTGCCAATACTTGGACTCTCGGTCTTGGGCATACCCAAGGGGTGAAGCAAGGTGACACGGCAACGAATGAGCAAATCGCCCATGACTTTGTTAAGGATGTGGCCAGTGCTGAGAGCGTGGTGAAGCAGCATATCACACGAACGCCGAGCCAAGCGGAATACGACATGATGGTGAGTTTTGTGTTCAACCTCGGCGCGGGCAACTTTGCTCGTTCGACCTTACTCAAGACATTTAATCAAGGAGACCATCGCGCGGCCTGCTTGCAATATCCGCGTTGGGTCTATGTTAATAAGAAAGACTGCCGTATTAAAGGCAGTGGTTGCGAAGGTATCCCCAAACGGCGAGATAAAGAGATGGCGATTTGTTTGAACGGATGGCAATAACATGGGTGTTCTAAGCCAGCTCAAACGCACGGCTTTCTGGTTAGGCTGCGCGATACTCATCGTAAGTTTATTGGTGAACTACAAGCTCTTCCAGTACACCAGTGAGCTAAAGGCCAGTAACCAAGTGCTAGGCGAGACCATTACCAGCCAGGAAACCACCAACCACTTACTGGCTGATCGCATCACCTCATTAACCACCCAAAGGCGTGAAGCGCAGAAAATCGCGGACGAGGCGTCGAGTCGAGAGCGCAAGGCTCGACATCAGCTAAAAACACGAGTCGAAGAATTGGAAAAGGAGCTTGAACATGAAATATGCGCCGCTGAGCCTATCGCTTATCCTGCTAGCTGGGTGTCAGGATACTAAGATTGTCACTCAGTATGAATACCAAGATATTATCCAATCACCACCTGTGGGTGACTTGGTGGAGTGTGAGCGGCCGTTTGACCAAAAGCCGCTAACTTATGGCGAAGCGGCCAGCCGTGATGCTGTCTGGCTTACGTACTTTCGATTGTGCGCCTGTAAGATAGAGCGCAATCGAACGTTCTACGGTTACACCAATAAAAACAACGCTTGCTCCAAACTGGATGCAAGCGCCATTCAAACTCTTTCATCACCGTCCACTACCCAAACAGACTGAGCTGCTCCTTAGGTTTGCCATTAGCGGTTTCGCCTTTATCTTTGACAAACACAAACCAAGTTTGCAGTTTGGAGGCAAAGAAATAGCCATCTCGCACGTGGTTGCGCTGGGTGCGAGTGCAGCTATTAAACACCTCATAGGCTGGAAGCATACGGATCGGTTTCGATGGCATGATAATTACTCCTTCTCCATAGGTACTCAGCCAGCTCTTTAGGGGTGTACCAATTACGAATACCCAAATCACTTTTGATGATCGCTTTATCAATCTGATTGAGGGTAGCCTGAAACTCGATAGCTGCGATGCGGTTATCTGGATACATCTCCAGTAAGAGCGCCTCGAGCTCTTCTTGAGTCCGAGGGTTAAGCACCTCATAGCGAGGCTCGGCCCGAAACTTTACTCGCCTCGACATGATGCCTCCCAGCGTTCCAGTCCCACAATCACGGCACGTATCGTGTCACGAGTGAGCCAGCGAGCACGTTCGACTTTCACTGTGCGCTTTACAAAGCTATCCAATGCAGGGTCATCCAACCCTTGCCAGCCCATTGACTTTGCCAAAGCCGCAAGTTTAGCCCACTGTTTACTGGATGGTTGGTAGGCTGAGCTGCCACCCAAGCGTTTTTTAAACTTGAGCGAGTCCTCTAAATAGCCTTGCTGCTTTAATTCTTCTACCAGCTGGCGTAATGCACCATCACTCAAGTTCTTACAGCTTGTTTGACCCGTTTGAATACCTAAATAGTTGCGATACTCATCGTCATCATAAAATCCCAGACGATCATTCAGCAGCGCTTTCACGCCCTTGTGCACCAAACCATAGTAAGCATGACGATTTATCTTCATTTTCATAGCGCCTCCTCAATGGGTAAGGTGAAAGATTTGCCGAGCCAATTCTTGTTGGCGACACGAAGCAGCAAAGCCGCAAAAAACTCGGATTTTTCTTTGGCGGAGAAGCCAGCGTCTCGACGCAGCGTATCAAACAAATCCACACTGTAGGCATCGAGGATGAATTTACGCTCGACTCGACCTAGCGCCTTGTTGCGCATGCGACTATCGCGGGTTCTATCGGCCTGAGATTTGGGGTTATCGACTTTAGGTCGCCCGATACGAGCGGAAGCAATGACCATAAACGTTACTCACTCACAATAAGTTATTGTTCATAGTTTATGCATCTGGAAGCGTTTGTAAGAAAAAGTTGGCGTTAGTTAACGAAATATAGCTGAAGGAGAATAAGGAATGGTACAAACATGGCTGGATTTAGTTCATGCAGTTCATGCAGTGTGATTTTTAACTCAAAAATGCCCCGTTATGATTTAGATCTTTTACCCATTCATATTTTGTTCATCTGAGTTTGCCCTACTCGAAATTATCCGATTGAGTTGATAACTTAGCGTTCCCGCTTTTAGGCGACATTTTGTATGTCTGATCTCCACTCAGTGCATTAACCTATTGATTGCTAATTGAAACGATATGACTAAGAGTGCATTATGTAAGAGTGAAATATGACAATTTGTCGGCTAATAAGCTTTAGAGATCTGGAGGAAAAATGAGTTTAGAGGAATATGGAAAAGTACTGACCAATTGGGTTGTTGAAAAAACTCAGGCTCTTCTAGCAGGCGAAACGTCAAAAGATAATAAAACTGATTACTTTCCTATGCTCTTTGATGGTTATAAGGAAGTGTTTAACTCTTTTGAAGCTATGAAGTTTTCACTAACTCTTTTGGAATCAGAGTTCCCGATATCTGAAAATATCAGAAAGGAAAAATACTTAGAGTATGTAATTCATGCATTTTATAATGATAGTTATGTACTTAAAGAGTTGCTTAAGGGCTATACAAATAGAATTCAAAAAGTCTACGTTAAGGCTCTTCCAAATGAACCTATAAAATCGAGCCTTGAACCAGTTTTTGATGCTTTATCTAACGATATAAAGCCACTGATGGACATTCGTAACTCCCATGTACATCAAGAAAGGTTTCAGGGAGGTGGTATAAGTCAGTTGTCGGAGTTGGCGTTTGCTGCTCAGTTTAATGATTCGTTTTCCAAGGAAAATGAAGAAGCATTTCAAGTAATGTTAAGTGGATGGATTGGTTATTTCAGGGTTATTATTGAGGTGTATAGTGAGTTGTTGAATGAGTGTATGGAGAATATTTCGGAAGTTGTACTAGAAAACGGTGTGGTAAGAGAGCCCTAGCAATAAATTTAAGAGTGATTCACCATGCTTAGCATCTGTCACTTCAAGAAAATTTAGTGTTAATGACGCAATGGTTTAAGTAAGGTTTTAGGTCTAATAGTAAGGATATATCGATGAGTGAAACAGTACTTATCTCAGTTGTTGGTGTTTTGGGTACACTGCTTGGTGTCGCTGTCACATCATTGGTATCTGTTTACAGTAATTTAAAAACAAAGCAGTTAGAGGCTAAAAATAGTTTTATTATGACCAGACTTCAATCGAAAGAAGCTACCTACAACGAGTTTATCGCTGAACTGCATTATCGTTCACTCACTACTTTTTATGGACAAAAAACCGAGAAGGATCGACTTCCTCGGTTAATGGATCTTGCTTCTAAAATACAAATGTATTCAGAAGAACTCGGGCAATGTGCTGAGGAGTTGGTTGAACTTATTTATTCAATGGAACAATTTGGTACATATGGCTCAAAGTATATGGAACGTGGAGTTAATTTTGCTGCAAAGCGAAATGAATTTATTCTCCTTTGCCGTAGCGACATTGATTATTCATATACTCACTTGACAACGACCTAACAAGATATTTGTCATCAATAGCTAATTTAGCTTTTCTACAGACATTATAAATCAAGAGCTCTAACTCAGACCGTCCCATTATTGACTGGGATTTTTACTCATTCACACCTTTTTATGGGCTTTACAATGCTATAAGTTATTAGTTTTCCTTAAGTTGCTATACCGTAGTTGCTGCGATATGGTAAGGGATAAACCTTGATTTCATTAGTATATTTTTGATCTTTTTACTAGTTCGGGGGCATATGACTCTTTCTACTTCTTTAGCTTCTGTTTGCTTAGTTTTACTGGGTTTACTTTTTGGGTTTAACATTCAGATTAGTGCATCATTTAATTCATTCTTAACCTCGATTGGCACTGTATTATCTGGATTAGGCGCTGCCTTTGCCGCCTTCTACTCGTATAAATCATCTCTTCAATGGAAATCAGAGTTCAATCACTCCACTTTATATGAATATTTAAACGAGCTAGAAAGATTACTTATAAAGTTTACATCTAATATTAGTGAAAATTTAAATGACGAAAGTCTTGATGTTATGACTGCATTTAGGGCTCCAACTAACTCTTCATCAGAAGTTAGAGAACAGTATCAGCTTGTTTACGCAAGAATCGAAGAATTGATTGATGAAGAACAATTGGTTCATCTCGAACAGCTTAATCTCTCAAAGCTGACATTTTCTTTAACACAACCTTTTATAGATTATACAATAAAGAGAAAAGCGCTCTTTCAGTACTTACAAGATAATGAAGACAGACTCGAATCTGCTGATTATGATGATCCTTTAGTTCAAAAGTATGTCTCATCTATAGATGAGAAGATGGAGCAGGCTTTACAGTACCATCTCTACATTGAAAAGATATGTTCAGAAGCTAAAAGTAGCTTAAAAATGATTCGTAAATCCCTGTCACATTGATTCATCTGTACTAATCAATCAATGTCCACTTACCTGCCATATCAGCCTCTCTAGATAATGTCATTTCAAGCGTGGAGTGCTATCGAGGCTGGTAAACTTCATAAGGTAATAGTGAGTGAAGGTCATTCTATCAAACATTACTTTTAGTTTTGTTACATAATCATATAGTGGCATAATTATGAGCAATCCTTTCACTCATCAATAATGGATATTAGATTGCTATATACCGCAAAGGAAAAGTTAGCCTCTTCTTTTAGAAGCCTTAAATTCAATTTTTGGTCCACGCTTTTGGGCTGGATTTGGAGAGGGGGTTTATGTTTGTTTAAAGTGCTAATAGTCTTGATGGCACACCCGATCTTCACTTTTATTATTGTGTTCATGCAGTTGATATTGGGAGCCTTGTTGGGTGCGCAGTTTGGTTCTACGTTTCAAAGTACTTCAGTTAACAGCTCCGGTCTCTGGAATTTGCTTCAAGACCTTTGGACTAATCTAACTCCGCCAGTTCAAGGTATAGCAATTGGTGTTGTTGTTTTGTCCTTGATTAAGGGGTTTGCAGATGCAGTTCAGTCATTTAGTGAAAAACGCACAGATAAACAACGTATAGAACAAGAGCATTTGGTTCCATCAGGGCAGTATTTTGTCACCACCTATGCTGATACTGTGAGAGACGTTCTAAATGATAGGTATCTAATTGATAGTAAAGACAAAGAACCGTTAGATGTTATTCGTGACAGCCTTACCCAAGTGCGAAAGTTGGCTTCAGAGTATGAAGATTTATCTAAAGACACCATCAGTATTAACTTGATGCTATCAATGAGAACCGACGAGTCAGAAGAGCATGTGGCAAAGAACTGGGAAGACATTTATATGTTTTTTGATGGTGCTAGTGCAAAAGCTGCATGTGCGCAAATCGACGGTGTATTAATACCAATAGCTGTAGCCCACAAAACAGACACCAATCTATATGTAGGGCAAGGTCGAATAAATAAAAACCCACTTCTGCTTCCTATCGTTGAAGGTAATGACTCCAAAACTAAAACACAACAGCGAGTCATAGGGGCACCTACAGCATTTTCAACAAACCATCAGCAATACTATCCCAATTTTCTGCATAGCGTTGAAGATTGGTTATTCAGAGAGCAAAAGAGATATATCAACAACGAACAAGCGGAACTACTCTATAAGTACTATGTTGACGATGGGTCTGCGCGTTCATTGCTTTCTATACCTATCAGTTCAGTTTATGAAAAGGTAGACGAACATGAAGCTGAACTAGAAGGTAAGACAACCACCTTGGTTATGAATATTTATGCTAGACACGAGAATTTACTTCGAGGAAACCCCACTGTTTTCATTGGATTAGCGCAACCTTTATTAGACACGATTTCCTATGCTCTTGATAAATGGATGCTAAATGTTAATGCAATGCAGACAGATTCTGAAGAAGAGAGCGCTGCGTCTGGAAACGAACCGGAAGATGAGGCAAAAACTGAAGGTAATGACTCTGATTTGGCTTTGACGTATACTTCATAGTGAGAATTGGGAGAACAATAATGTCAGAAACAAAAACGAGCGAAAAAACCGTGACCGTGATGGTGGTGAAGAATGACGGTTCTTCAACTATAAAGCGTTTAGCTTGTTCCAGTACAAGCAAACGTTCTTCTCGTTTACGTAAAAAACCATCTAAGGCTTTGAGCAAGGCAGTTTTTGGCTAGAGTCGCAAGTATCTTCATTTTGCGCAAGTCTCAGAAACTGGCTGGCAGCTGGGACTTTAGCACTATTCGAACATTCTTATCTATCTAATAGTTCAACTTTACCTTAACGTTAACTTTGACCGAACATTTGACACTACTATCACAGTGCAACATTTCTTGTACGTCTATTAGACTTTTAAGTTTCTATAGACTTCCTTTCTCCCACTGTTTAACGGTTTTTGCATTTTTAAAACAGAGCGTAGCTTTATCAGATAAACCAAGCTCAAGCTCGCGAAAAACATAGCTTTTTGCCATCTCGTGATACTTCATGATAAACCAATAAACCAATAAACCAAAAACTTGAGTGATATTGGTTGCGTTAGGCATAAAAGATAAAATTACGTACTGTGACTTCAGTGAATAGACTATGCTTTGCCTTACAAAAAGTTATACATGAGCGTCTAAATTAGCAAAATGACTGACTCGCTTTTGTCCAGAAACTTCTCAGCGGCGATCATTGCTAGCAAGGTTTTGTCCAGAACATTCGTAGTTAGAATTTTTACCCGTTGCAAGCTAGCTAATGGCGGATTCACCAAATTCAGGCAAAGCGATGCCAAAGCGGGGTCGCATAGAGCGCCGCTTGCCTGTATTTAATTAGTTGGTTATTGGGTTGATTTACTCGTTGCGAGTAACTGTTTATCGGCTTTACTAACGATGGTTCCTAGCATAGAGGTACGAGTCATGTTTCCGCATCCAACACTAGGGCGACCAAGGCCATCTAATACTTTCTGCACTAACTCTTTTGCTTCTTGAGGATTACGTGCAAGCATGCATTCTAGTGAGTTTAGTATCAGCGACACTAGTCCCAATTTAAGTGGTCATTTTATCCATGATGGCTCCCTCACAATTTGCTGAAGTTTAAGTGAACCTGTTGGTATTCGCCTTCATCATCGCGTTCGTAGAAGTTGAAGTACGACTTACTGCCAATAACTAACAGTGAATCTTTTGCAGCTTCTTGAGCCTTGCGTAAGCTTGGGTCTTGAAAGTCTTTACCAATAAAGCTAATAGTGTTCGCAATAGAGGCATCATTCACAAAAAAGTCTTGAACCGCGATTAATACATCATGTGGCAGTTTGTCTTTTTGGCTGTTGTAATAGTCACGAGCGAGCTGACGAGCCGCATCATGCTCTGGGCCAAGGGTTTTGAGTTTGGCAGTTTTGTAAGTGATTTTGTACTTACCATCAAAACTGAACATTGCCACGTTCTCGCCATTCCCACGGGTATGCAGTTTCGTACCGTAGCTCTCCAACATTTCAATTCGAAATTCTTCAAAAGCTTTCACTAGGTTTTCTTTGAAGGCTTGAAGATGTTTTTGATGCGTTTTTACTTGCTTAACCAAACTGGTGACGAACGCATCTTTACGCAGCTCATGAGCGGGAATGTTGCACTGTGCGATAAGGTTGCCTTCCGCGTTATAGACAAAACCTTCCGGTGCGGCTGGACGAGTTGGCTTTACTTCTGGTTGTTGAGTCGTTTTATTCATTGTGGTGCTCCGGTTTTTACAAAATGGTCAGCTTGAATAAGCTCGTTCTGTTGTTTTAAAAATTGGCTGACGGCTTGGTAAGCCGTGTCTTTTGCGCCGTAAGCAGCGATGGCTGTGTTTGATTCCAATTGGGTCAATGCTTCTGCTCGATAGTCTACGATAGAGAACTCTCCGATACCGTTTTGGTTATTTGGGTCAAAGCGAACAATCACTTCGAGCTTAATGTCTTGATTGGATTGCTGTCCCATTACGCCTCCCAATAAATAATGCTGTGGTTAAGCTTAACGGCTTGCATGTGTCGTTCGATGCCTTGACAGTTCATGTTGATATCGAATTTTGCCATGTCGGCATCAGCAATTAATAAAGGTCTATCACTCATCACCAATTCACCTTTGCCTTTTGGTTTACGGCTGGCGACTCGACCGCCACGCAACCAAACAAATTCATCCGTTTCTCTGCGACTCATATTGCCTCCCAAGGACTTAGAACTTGGTTTAATAACTGGTAAGCAGGAGAGAGTAAAAATTGAAACTCAGCATCCAGCTGGGGGTTGTTGCCTTTGCCTCTTTTGGGCCTGCAATGCTTACAATGACCATTGTGTAAGTGCCATTTCAGAGTTTTCCCTCGGCAAGTAAGACATGGGGAGTAAGGTGAGGTCCCTGTCAGTTGATAGAGGTATGCATTCCCTTCTTGCCCACCAACCGTAACTACGCCATGTGCTTTTAAACGCATCAACAGGTTCTTAATGGTGGTGATCGCAAGGCGGTCACGTCCAACTTGTTGTTGCCAAAGAACCTTACACGTGCAGGGCTGGTGCTTAGTCAACAAGGCCATTACGGTCTCGGTGGTGTTGGGGAGCAGTGTCATGGTTACACTCCTATGCTTTCTTTTAAGTAGTGGTGAGCAGCGGCCAAGTGCTTCGGTGTCAGCGGCTCATGGTTTCGGGATGCTGACGAACTGGCTAACATAATCATGTCTGCGAGTGTTCTGAGTTGCCCTGTGGTTTTCGGCACAATGGCATAAGCCGCTTTAAACAACTCTTGGTCTTGAATACCCCAAGCCTGCATGTAGCTTTTGATGTCACCATTTGACGTTACCTTTATGCAGGTTGGACGTATCATTCGGCTCCAAATCGGGTTCATGTTGACTTGAGAGCGAGCCGCGCTCATACGAGTACGCACGACATCATTACCAAGAAGGAACACGCCGCACTTGCGCTCAGCTAAGATGCGTAAGCCATTCAATACATCATCTGAAAGGTATTGCGCTTCATCGATAATAATGAGTCCGTTTGAGCCATCTAGTTCTTGCGCTATTGCTTTTTGCATGAGGTAGACTGTCATGTTGGATGCCTTAATATTCATGCGCTCACAAAGCTCAGAGAGGATGGCCCGCGCCGATTTACACAAGTTTGAAGCAGTGACAATCCAGACGTTGTTGTGTTTGCGTTGATATTCTTCGGCGGTGACGGTTTTACCAATGCCTGAGCCTTCGTAAACCATCGACCAGCGGCGCATCGTGCGAGCCAAGTCCATCAGTTTCCAAATCGTTTCCGAGGTTGGCAGCATCAAAAAGTCAGGCTCTTGAAGTGACGTATCTGCTAACTCTTCAACTTGGGTACACCGTGTATTCAACCAGGTTTCAAGTTTATGAAGCTGAGTTTCGGTGTCGCCCGTATAAGGTTTGTTATTAAGCAACTTACTTAGAATGCCTTCACCAATATCAGACTCTTTGGCAATCTTACGATTACTGAGATTTTCACTGACTTTCACGGCAAGGACTTGTTGAATAATGTGGTTCATTTTGCTTTCCCGTACTGCTGCATTAATGCGTCTAAATCCATAGTGGGTTCAAAATCCGCACCCACCGCTTTCTTCTCAAGTAAGCCTTCAAACTCACTCGGGTTCATTTGATGCTGCTCTGGCGCTCTTGCTAACTCGGGTGTCATTTCAGTAAGGCTCGGCACCATACCGCCCAATGGCTCGGGCTTCTCATTGCTGCGCGTTAACTGGGCAAGGTCGTCGTTAGTTAATCCGACCATTTGCTCCTTTAACCACGCGGCTCGATTAATATCTTCACTTTGGTGTAGGCTCTGACGGCGTGCCGCGCCTAAATCGTCATAAGCCGCATCAGCAAACAATGGAACCTCGCCGATGAACTCTCCACGCTCACTGTAGGCATACACACAGCCTGTTAAGTCATAAGGGTTGAAGCGAAGATGAACACTTTGACCGATGTATTCGAACAACAGTGGGCTGCGGTAACGATTCGACAAATGCTTGCTGTAACGCCCTGCGTTTAATTCAACGAGGCCGCCACCATGAACCTTCACACTTTTGCGTGTCCGGTGCAGACACAGGCGCAACTGTGTTGCGGTGGGTTTACGTACTTGTATTTGGGTGTAACTTTGCTCAAACACTTGCTTATAGCTGTGAATGCCGCGTGCCATTTCACTGCGACGGCCTTCCAGGCTATTCCAATCGGTCACCCACTCGGCAAATAGCTCAACCACTAACTCAACAGGTACTGTGGCTTCACCGTAGTTCGCGGGTTTGCTGGTGGCTGATTCACCTGCGTAGGCTCCGGCAAAAGCTGGATGGCGCTCAAACTGACCGATACCACCTTTAGAATGGAACAAACGCTCAACAGGTTTGGCTCGCGCGTTACCTTTACGGCCTACGTTGTCATCTTCAACGCGAGTCCAGTTCACTTTTGAGCCTAGAGCCGTAATCGCGCCTTCAATCTCAGCGTTATCAAACTTTTTATGCTCTAACTTGCCTTTGCCCGTTGCTTTAGGGCGTGAGGTTCGCCCTGTCATTGCTTCACTTAACGCCACGGAGCCTCGGTCAAGGTCGAACATTTCAGGGATACCAAAGTTTAAAACCATGTTGAAAAGAGCAATGCCTAACATCTCAGTGTTCTCTGTAATATCAATGGCGTAGCCCACAATCATGGAGCTATAGACATCTTGGAACACCCAAACGGTAGGACGAAGCACCGTGCCATCTTCCAGGTGACAGCGAAGACGAAACTCATGACCATCACCCGATACGCGCTGCATAGCATGCATACCGACTCGTGTGCGACGCTGCGCAGGGACTAAGGTTTGCTTGGCTGCAAATAAACCACCTCGGCAATACACTTGAAGCTCATAAGGAATATCGGTATTCACGCGCTCTCGGATTGTGGAGAGGCAGGGCACACTCCAACCTTCACGCTTAGCGGCTTTACCCATGCGGTTATAACATTCGGTTATGGTGGGCTGTTCAGGTCGCAAATAATCGGCCTGAAACATGGACCAAGCTTCCTGTGATAAGGGGGCGGTACGTTTACCGTGAGAGCCAATTCTATCGAGAAGTGCCGGCAACCAATCTTCCACTGGGATCTTGTTGGTTTGCAATCCTGGGATGTTGTAAAACCAGCTCACAATTTTGGAATAGGTTCTTCCAGACTCTTCCGCCACGCGCTTCATTGATTTACGCATGCTAATACCTGATTCAACATACGCCTTAACTCGCATACACAATTCATAGCGCTGCTTGGTTGAAGCTTTCTTGCTTTCGGTAGCTTCTTCGTACTCAAGCCATAGTTCATCGGAATCAGGAGTTACAACTTGACGAACATGGCGGCTGTCTTCAGCTTGTAGAGTTTGCTGCTTAGCTACGTCACGCAAGAGGTGCAAACGAGTTTCTTCTGGTAAGCAATCGAGATGGTACTCAAAGGCTTTAGAGCCTTGGCGTTTACGCTTTCGAACAACACCTAGTTGGTTTAGCTTGTATCTCACACCTTGAGGTGTGCCTGCCATGCCTGGTCTATTCAATAATTGCGATACATCAACCCACATCTCACACCGCCTTGTTTTGTCTGTATCGACTAGGCCAAATCTCTTTAGGGTGTTTGTTTAAGGCGTCAGCAATAATTCGTTCACCTTTAGGCCATGGACGAGATAAGGTGTTAGACAACGTTGTAGCAGCAAGACCTGCCTTTATAGACAAGCCTTTTAGCGTTAGTCCTTTCTTATGTAATGCTGCAACTATATCGATTCTGTGCATGTCTTTTCTTTCAATAGACATAATGATCCCCTAACTAAAAACTGATATGCTAATTAGTCGCTAAACTAACTATCGCTAATTAGTTTGCAAACTTAATCAAGTTAGTTAAGTTTTGATCACATTATTGAACAAATCAAGCGCAAAGTTGAACTTTCTTTTCGTATTTTGTTCGCATTTTGGTTTTCCTAGTTATTATTCCATATAAATCAATAAGTTGAGTTAAAAGAAAGACTATGCGTAATAATGAAAAATTACTTTCTTTAGATGAAAGTACATTAGAAAGTGTACATAACCGTATTGAAAGCCTGATGAATGGTAGGGTTGGTCGAGAATGCGCACAGGATTGGGATGTGCCGCATAGCACTTTAGTGACGCTATTACATCGAAGAAGCGATCCGAAACTATCTATGCTATTAAAAATAGCTAACGCAGAAGACGTGACCATTGATTGGCTTGCTACTGGTAAAGACTCATCAGCACAATTTGTAGAAGTTCCCGTTAGAAAAGACAACGTTGTTGAGGTAGTTCAATATAACTTTCAAGCTAGTGCTGGGGCTGGCTGTCTAGTTGTTTCAGAAAACCCTGTAGCCAGATTTGAGTTTTCAAAGGAATGGCTTATCCGCCAAGGACTGAACGGGAAGGAATTAACTATTGTTCCTGTACGTGGGGACTCTATGGAGCCAACATTGATGGATGAAGATCTAATGCTGGTGGAAGTGGTAAAAGATCCTAAACAGGCCCGTGATGGCGTGTGTGTGTTTAGAATCGATGATGAAGTGTTGGTAAAGCGTGTTCAGTATGATTTTGCTAGCGGTGGCTACCATGTAACAAGTGACAATACTGCATATAAGCCATTTTTTATTGGAGAAGAGTTTGAAGGCCGGTTCCAATTACTTGGTCGCATGGTAAGAGTGTTACAGAGAGCAAAGAAAGCATAACTAAAAGATCATTTTACGCACAATATCATCTGTTTTAACTCTTAACCATGAGCTCTTCATTAAAGTCCTAAAATCTTCAATAATTCACTTTAGAGCTAAAACTCATCTTTTATTTCTTATTTTCAATGCGTTACCAGCGTATAACTCACTTTCTCTTTTGTATTAACTTTTAATTCTCTCTATCATGGAGTATCCCTTCGCCCCAACCAAAAGAAGAGCATCGCTACCAACATAGCGTGGTGGACCTGATAGTGAATGACAATGTATTACGTACCGACGGATTAACGAAAATAAGTAACAACAAGGTGCTGCACCTGATGTCCGTTCAAGACAACAACATGCCCGACCCACTTGTTCTGCGATTCAGAGGAACAGCCCGTCCTTCTCAATCACTTTTCTTTTCTATTTCTGGCACCATTGACTTAGTCTCTGTGCAAAAAATAAATAAAACAATGAATGACAGCCGATTGGCGCCTTACCTGTTAATCAACAATGACCCATTAACGGTAAAGATTGATATCTTAAGTTCGAATGATTTATTTGCCATCATTAAAACGTGTAATACAGGCCGAACGCAACTTCTGGCCAAACGATAATTAGAGATAGTTTAACCACTAGCAACAAGTGCCCTATTATCAAGTAGCAAGCTTTTCCGATATTACACATAAAAAACGGATGGTTATTTTCATTATTTTATCAGTAACACAATTATTACAGTCTTCCTTACTTTAAGTGTTTGCATTTTAAAACCGATAGCAAAGCAAAATATTAAAGTTAGATTTTTACTCTTTGTCACTCACTACCTGCCCACCTTAAAACTACGAGTATTGTGAATGGTTATACCTGTTCTTCTAATTAACCATTCATACAAACGCCAAAAATAACGTCAAATAATTTTGACGTCTAAGCCCGAATAATGGGCCTTCATTTTTCTAAAAACGGTTTGAGCCCCATCAAACAATTTACGTTCAGTTGCATACTCTTTCACCGTAAAAACACTAATGACAATACAAGACATTGAATTAACTGGGTAATTTAATTCAACCCTTTTCAGTATCTATCTATTTATCAACATGAAAAAGTGAACTTGTCTTGTTAACTGCACGGCACACAAAACATTATCAAAATAGAAAAATTACGAATGAGGGAATTGTTAATGATCACAGTAAACAGAAGTCTCTTAGCAACCGCAGTGTTGTCTGTTCTATCAACCGGTGTAAATGCGAAGATTTACCCAGACCAAATAGTGTTTGACCAACTTGGTGAAGATGTCTGTCGCTCTGGTTATCGTCCTATAGACCGTTATGAAGCAGAAGAGCAGAAGAGTACTTTGGTCGCTCGCATGGGCACTTGGCAGATCACCGGGTTAAAAGGAAACTGGGTAATCATGGGGCCGGGTTATCATGGCGAAATTAAGCAATCAAGCAGTGGGTCAACGTTCTGTTACCCAAACAACGACCAATCTGAAATCCCTAACTATTCCGCCAAATCGGTTCAGGAAGGCAGCGAAATCGATGTTCAGTATGAATTAGTGAACAACCGTAACGACTTTGTACGCCCATTAAGCTACTTAGCCCACAACCTAGGTTACGCTTGGGTTGGCGGTAATAACAGTCAGTACGTGGGCGAAGACATGACGATAAAGCGCTCTGGCAACAGTTGGGTAATACAAGGAAATAACAATGGCTCTTGTAGCGGCTATCGCTGTGATGAAAAAACCAAAATCACCGTCGACAATTTTGCCTACACCGTTAAAGACGACAACTTTTGGCATGGTGATGTTGTCGAGTCGGATCGTGAACTAGTGAAAACGGTTTACGCGACGGCAAGAAACAACAGCAACATCGCGCAACAAGTGGTGGTAGACCTAAAAGTAGACGAATCAACAAACTGGTCGAAAACGAACAGCTACGGATTCTCACAGAGCGTTCAAACAGAGAACACCTTCAAGTGGCCTTTGGTTGGCGAAACTAAGCTCACCGTTAAGTTCGAGGCTAACCAAAGCTTCGCTGAAACAAATGGCAACTCCACTAGCGAGCAAGTAACACTTCAAGCTCGTCCTATGGTTCCTGCGAATTCGGAGCTACCGATTCGAGTTGAGCTGTATCGTTCAAGCATCTCTTACCCATACCGATTCAACGCAGATATTAGCTACGATGTTGAATTCAACGGCTTCCTTCGTTGGGGTGGCAACGCATGGCATACCCATCCAGATAACCGTCCATACAAGGCTCATACCTTCACTATGGGCCGTGGCAGCAGTGAATCTGCCGACATTCGCTACCAATGGGATCACCGTTACATCCCAGGTGAAACTAAATGGTGGGATTGGGGCTGGGCGATTAAAGAAGCTGGCTTATCAAGCATGCAATACGCGACTGGCGGAAGCTTACGCCCCTTCCACTCTTACGTGTCTGGAGATTTCTACGCTGAATCTCAATTTGCAGGTACTATCGAAATTGGACAAGCAACACCAATTACTAACAATCTACGCAGCAAAAGAAGTACTGATTCCGTCAACGAATCTACTGAGCGCATTGGCGACATCGAAGTTACCACCAACTTTAACGCCGATGAGTTGAGTGACTTAGGTTTCGAAGGTGCTGAGATGAACATTAGCGTCGTTGAATAACTGCGCTGTTGAATAAGATCGGTACAAAGATCTACCAGTAATAAAGCACAAAGCCCACGCCGTGGGCTTTCATATATTCATGTTCAACTGAAAACGGTGAACTACACAGGCTCTTCCATCAGAAGCTTAACACCCAGCCCAACCAGCACCATGCCCGTCACGCCTTCCATCCACTTCATAAAACTCGCGTTTTTGAGCAAATTTTTAGCCGAGTTAAGAGCGCCAGCCAAACCACATTGCCATACCATCGCAATCATAAAGTGTACCGAAGCCATCAACATAGATTGCAATAAAGGCGAACCTTCAGGGTTTACAAATTGAGGTAAAAAGGCCAGATAGAAAACTGCTGTTTTTGGGTTAAGAACGTTAGACAGAAAGCCTTCACGCAAAGAACGCTTTGCACTGTAAGCCTGCTGAGCTTGTTCTCCGACCTTCAAACCGCCACCGTTTTTCATCAACGCTCGCAAACTGCTTAAGCCAAGCCAGATGAGGTAAACCGCACCTACCATCTTAACGGCTTGAAAGAGTTCAGCGGATTGGGCGAGGATTGCAGATATACCCACAGCAGAGAAAAACGCGTGTACATACAAGCCGCTACAAATACCAAAGCTCGTCATACAACCGTCAGCTAAGCCAGAGCGGCTAGTATTGCGAATCACCAAAGCCGTATCTAAGCCCGGCGTTAGCGTTAAAATAGTGATGGCAATTAGAAATGCCTCGAAGTTCAAAATATCCATATCATTGTCATTTTTGTTCAGCGATCTATCATCAATACCGTGTATCTGAACAATTCGCAAGCAACAATTGCCACCAGCTATACAACTCACTGATTTTGTGCACAATAGAACAGTTTGATTTTGTGCACAATAGAACAGTTTGATTTGTTAAGAAATAGTAAATTCAAGGCATCGTACCGCCTCATGCTTTTCTCGCTATATCTTCGACTGCGAAGGTCGGCGTCATTAAAAAGCAAAGCCATAATCAAAGTACACGAGATGAACCTTAACGCTGACGCAGCCCTAAGGATCATTTAAAGAAACCAAATTAAGAGTAGTCAAATGAGCGCATTCAAAAAACTAGTCGAACACTCTCAAAAATGTTCACGCTTTCAACACCTAGCTTCTATTTGTGGTTGGGACCAAGCTTCAATGATGCCAGCAGGTGGTAACCAAGCTCGTAGTGAAGCGATGGCCGAGCTTTCTGTTCATATTCACGGCTTAATGACTCAACCACAGCTTGGCGATTGGATTGCAGACGCTGAAAATGAAGCGCTGAACACTGAGCAACAATCGTCACTTCGTGAAATAAAACGCCAGTGGCAACAAGCAAACCTACTTCCAGAAAAACTGGTTGAAGCGAAATCTCTATCGGGTTCAAAATGTGAACATGCGTGGCGTAGCCAACGCGGTAACAACGACTGGGTTGGATTCGAAAAGAACTGGCGTGAAGTGGTTGAGCTTTCTCGTGAAGAAGCGCAGATTCGCGCAGACGCAGCCAATCTAACGCCTTATGATGCGATGCTGGATATTTATGAACCGGGCACCAGCTCTACTTCACTTGATACCCTATTTGCAGACGTTAAAACTTGGCTTCCAGGTTTAATTGATGAAGTGATCGAAAAACAATCGAGCGAGCAATTTAACGCACCATCAGGTATCTATTCGACCGAGAAACAGAAAGCACTGGGTTTAGAAGTCATGAAGCTGCTTCAGTTCGATTTTGAACACGGCCGATTGGATGAAAGTGTTCACCCATTCTGTGGCGGCGTGCCTTCAGACGTGCGTATCACAACACGCTATGACGAAGCGGAATTCGTTCAAAGCTTAATGGGTATTGTGCATGAAACAGGCCACGCACGTTACGAACAAGGCTTACCAAAACACCTAGCAGGACAACCAGCGGGGGAAGCTCGTTCTATGGGCATTCATGAATCTCAATCTTTATTCTTCGAGATGCAAGTCGGCCGCAGCGACCCGTTCATTGGACACTTAGCGAACTTGGCTGGTCAGCAATTCTCAGGCTCAGAATTTGAGAAAGAAAACTTCCAGAAGATCTACACGCGCGTGAAGAAAGACTTCATCCGTGTCGATGCTGATGAACTCACCTACCCTGCACACGTTATCCTGCGTTACGAGATTGAGCGTGACTTGATCAACGGCAAGATCAAACACACTGACGTGCCAGAGTTATGGAATACCAAGATGCAGTCTTACCTTGGTTTAAGCACTCAAGGCAACTTCACTAACGGCTGTATGCAAGACATCCACTGGACAGACGGCGCATTTGGTTACTTCCCATCGTACACATTAGGTGCGATGTATGCGGCGCAGTTCATGGCTTCAATGAAGAAAACGGTAGATATAAACTCTGTGATTGAAAGCGGTGACCTATCCCCTATCTTCACTTGGTTAGAATCAAACATTTGGAGCAAAGGCAGCCTGCTGACCACTGATGACTTGGTGAAAGGTGCAACGGGCGAAACCTTGAATGCGCAATACTTCAAAGACCATTTGAGAAGTCGTTATCTGTAGATAAAACGCCCAACTACATTGAAGGTTTCTATTTGCAGAGCTTGCTGTGTAAGTAGAACCAAGCTGAAAAAAGCATAGTACAAGTATTGTAAGTCAAAAGTCACAATTATGGCTGAAGGGTAGCTTTGGTTCTAACTAGAAAAGGGGCACTTCTGAGTTACGAAGTGCCATCTGTGAAGGTTCTGGACATTTCCGAGTTGCGTTTTATCTAATTTAGTAAGTCATGAATTAACAGAAGTAGGGCAACTCGCTTAGTCGAGTGTCCAGTTTCACTGGTGCAGATCAGTTATCATATTTTAAGTAAATCACTCTAGAAAGGAAGTGAAACCTATGAATTTTAGTTTTGAACAACTTCTCGCGTTCGTGACCGTTTATGAACAACTCTCGTTTAGCAAAGCCGCGGTCAAACTCAATAAGCACCGAACTACGATAGGGCAGGTGATTACCAACCTTGAAGACCAACTAGCGGTCAGTTTGTTTGAACGAGTGGGGCGTTCGGTAGAGCCAACTGAAGATGGTCACCTTCTTTATCACAATGCTAAATTAACCATCGAGCAAGCGCGTACTTTCGATAAATTGGCGCTAAGCCTCTCTTATGGTGGATTAGAAAGCGTCAACATCGCTTATTCTAGTGTGATTCCTCATCGCGCTTTGGTTGAAATCCGCCAGCAATTTCTTCGCGATTTTCCGCTAATGCGCGTGAACTTTTTTGTTAGGAATAAACAGGACATCAAAAGAGGCATAGATAGTGGCGAATACCATTTTGGTATCGTCAATGTGCATGACCGTCAGGCGATGTATAGCTTTGATGCTACTTTCCTTGGGCATTTCGAATTTCTCCCTTTTGTTCAAAAAGGTGGAGATCTATCTAGGTTGGAGAAAAGTGCAGTCTTGGTGGCTCTGAAAAACAGCAAACAATTTGTCTTACGATCTTTTATTGAAGAAGGTATGTCAGAGAAGATTATTTACAGCTCAGACAATGAAGCAATCGATCAACTTGCCCTAGTGATAAAGATGGTCGAAGCGGGGTTTGGTTGGGCGTTACTGCCTAAAACCTTCGCTAATACTGAGTTTGCCAATCATGCCATTGAGCCAGTTGAAGCCGATGAGATGCTAGAGGGCTTCAAGTTTGGCTTCGCGCTTTGGTGTCCACATTCCAAACAAATTGTTGATATTAAAAAGTCGTTAATCACCGTGATAAACAATTATCGCAAGCGATTTGAAGACGGTCTCCGTCGTTAACTCATAGACTCATCCAATTTTTTAACAAGGTTCAATTAGAGCCTTGTTTTCGTTTCAGTTAACTTTAAGTTCGAGTTTTGATGGATTACACCCTTTATATAGGAGTGTGAGGTATCAAGCTGACTATCTCTTCAGTCATGTCACTTTCCCTGTACCTTTAAATAATATAAAAGATATCATACAGTTTGTTTTGATTTTACCCCCAGCCCGTGAAGATAAAGTGACTAAATGGTTGATGTGATACATAGCAATTGTTCACAACTAAAGTTCATAAGGATGGATGACTTTTAGTAGGGAAAATGTTCGCATCCTAAACGATGTAGAGTATTCAATCTAAGTGATTTTGGGGCAGATCTGAGCTAGCAGGCACTTTGCAAGAAAAGCGCCACGAGTAAAACTTCAGGCTTATGAAGCCTCTGGACATTTCCGTTTTAGCAAGATTGCCAATTAAGCAAAGCATGAATTAAAAGGATAAAAAAAGTCGCTTACGTGATTGTCAGGGATCATTAGACCACTACAACTTCAATTGTCAGTTATAACTAAAACGGCACCTAGCCTTTGAGCAAAAAACCCTATATAACTCATCCCCACCTTCATGCTCTCTTACTCGAAAGAAAAAAATACTCTTCCCTCCCTCCTCATACGCGAGAGCTAGCTCAGCATCATCTCTTATCAAACCTTCAGCTACTAAGTGAACTTCTAATGCATCGAGTGCTTTTTCTTCTAAGGCTTTATCGTGAATTGGTTTAAAACCTCCAAATGAAAGGGAAGAAAAAAAAAGAGCAAAAACAAAAAAAACAATTCGCATAACTATTCCTTTTTTATTAGTTCAATACTAATTCCAGTTTAGTAAGAAATTAAGATTGTCGCAGCAGTGAAACTAAATAGATAGCTCTCGTTTCATGCAATTAAAGTCGGAGTTCATCATTCTTATTATGGTAAATGGGTAAATTAGCTACCAAAAACAACCCTCAGACCTCCTCAAACGCTCTCAGCGAGGATTTTGGGCTTGTTCAAGGCTATGCTCATACTACCTTGTATGTGTGTGACTCTTTCAGTGCGATTTACAGAGCAAAAACTAGCGAATTCGTTTGAGTCAAGAACTGTACTCTGCCCCCACTTTTCGTACTTTGTGAGTTAAGTCGCCCCGTTAGCAAGAATTTGGACAGCCGCAACTACCTTAAAATGCAGGTCACATTCTCCACTGGACGGACGGCGCATTCGGTTACTTCCCACCTTACACATTAGGTGCGATGTACGCGGCTCAGTTCATGGCTTCAATGAAGAAAACAGTGGATGTGAACTCAGTGATTGAAAGCGGTGACCTATCCCCTATCTTCAATTGGTTAGAATCGAACATTTGGAGCAAAGGCAGCCTGCTTACTACTGATGATTTGGTGAAAGGTGCAACAGGTGAAACCTTGAATGCGCAATACTTCAAAGATCATTTGAGAAGTCGTTACCTTTAATGGAATAAATCGATAGAGGCTGATCAGTTTATTGATTCAGCCTTTTTAATCACATTTTCAAAACATACTTAGATTGATTTGAAGGTTTTATCCCTTCATCGAACTTAACAATCACGGAAGATTCTGGTACCTACTAGCACGAAATTGGACAAAAACGCGTTAAACTCAAAACTCTAATTCACTTAACTAATATTAGAAAAAGTATCTTGAAACCTTAAAGCTGAGAGGTTGATACGGCGACGTTGAACAATGAGTCTTAGATCTCTAATCAATCACGTTAGTATGGGTGAAGCCTGAAAGTGATAGACTTAGAAAGCGTATTAATAATAATCAACAAAAGTCTGGTGAGTGTGTTACCTTGGTTGTTATCCCTACCGCTTAGTGGGGACTTCTTTTCTTTTCCGAACTCGCATCTCGGCACTCCTTAGTTGCCCTCCTAAGCCTCACCGCAGGCTTTAATTATGTCCATTTCAACCCAAAAGTTAAGAAACATCTTCAAACTCACTAGAATTGAAAATGTAGAAATCAACAACGATGTACCCCATTTCGCACCTTGGTTACCACTTGCTCAGAAAGTAAAACCTGTCATCCCTTCTGCGATTATATATTGCGAAGGTAATTTTGGTAAAATTGATGGTAAAACCGCTAATGGGTTAGTGAGACATTCGTTAAGCTATCGTATTCTATCGGTTATTGATAGTGAGTCTGCTGGCTTAGATGCTGGTGAAGTTCTTGATAACAAAGCCAATGGAATACCTATCCTTGCTAATGCTGAAGAAGCTATCATTCACGCAGAAAGCATTCCTGATTACTTCATTTTTGGCATTGCGCCATCAAGTGGCTTTTTATCTGACTTAGATAAAAGCATCATTTTAAATGCCATGTCACTAGGAATGAACATCGTAAATGGCTTACATGAATTCCTAACCGATGATCCTCTATTTTTAGAAGCCCGTTTAAAGAATAACGTTCGAATATTCGATACTCGCAAACCCAAAAGTAAAGGCGATCTGAAAACGTTTAGCGGAAAAATACACAACGTTAAATGTCCGAGAATTGCTGTAATGGGGACGGATTGCGCGCTAGGAAAACGAACAACAGCAACAATATTGGCGAATGAACTGACTAAAAAAGGCCTTAACGTCGTTCTGATTGCCACTGGTCAAACAGGCATTATGCAGGGCGCACAATACTGCGTTGCACTCGATGCTGTTCCTTCACAATTTTGTGCCGGTGAGTTGGAATCTGTCATTGTACAGGCCTATGAAAAAGAAAATCCGGATCTGATTATTATTGAAGGGCAAGGAGCCTTGAGTCACCCTGCGTTTTCAACCAGCGCTTTTATCTTACGTGGCAGTTGTCCAACGGGTGTGATACTGCAACATGCCCCTAAACGTTTATATCGTAGTGATTTTCCTGATTGCCCAATGCCTTCGATTGCCTCAGAAATCAATCTTATCGAAACGTTTTCTAATACCAATGTTATTGGACTAACACTGAATCATGAAGATATGTCGTTGGATGAAACACGTTGTGCGATAGACACTTACACTACCGAATTTGGTTTACCGGTTACTGATGTCTTGTCACAGCCTGTTGAACATCTACAGCACATCGTAACGTCAGCCTTTCCTATAATAGCAAGTAAACTGGCCGAAAAAGGGTGAACTACCCTAGGTTAGACATCGATTGTGGGAAAGTTCATCATAACGCTCAGTTCCTGATTTCTCAGCTCTCACTGAAAAATATATCCGTTACGCCTGTAACAAAAGCCTTCCTCGGCCACCCTATCATCGCACAAGTTCTTATTGATGCTGGCGCAACAATGTTAGCCGATTCAAGGATCGAAAATCTTCAAAAGATGACTGAATCTGGCATTGCTACCCCTAAAATGCTGATACGTACACCCATGCTCAGTCAAGTGGCGAGCGTAATAAAATACAGTGATATGAGTTTAAACTCTGAAGTTGAAGTGATTCAGAGGCTTTCACATGCAGCGGAACAACAAAATTGCTGTCACGGTATCATTATTATGGTTGAGCTTGGCGATCTAAGAGAAGGTGTGATGCCAAATCGCGTGATTGATTTTATCCGAGAGATCATTTCTTTACCAAACATCACGATAAAAGGAATTGGTACGAATTTAGCCTGTCGGTATGGTGTCGCTCCAGATGATCAAAATATGAGTATTCTTTCTGAGCTTGCCGATGGAATTGAAGCTACATTTGGGGTCAGTCTAGAAATTATTTCAGGGGGTAATTCTGCTTCAGTTAACTGGGCTCTTCAGAGAACAGGCTTAACTCGAGTCAATCACCTTCGTATAGGAGAAGCCATTTTTTTAGGCTGTGAGCCTTTAGAGCACGAAAATATCAAAGGCTTACATACGGATGCGGTTTCTTTGACCGCTGAAGTGATTGAATCCAAGACTAAACCGACTTTGCCTTGGGGGAGTCGGGGGTTAAATGCTTTTGGTGAAAAAGAAAACCTTCAAGATAGAGGGGAGGTCTCACAAGCTATTCTAGCATTAGGCCGCCAAGATGTTTGTGTCAGCGGGCTTAAGGCTCCGAATGGGATTAAGATCATGTCTTCAACCAGTGATCATCTTGTCCTTGAATCCTCACAGAAACCACTATTTGTAGGGGAAAAAGTCACATTCAGTTTAGATTACAGTGCGCTCTTATCTTCTATATCTTCACGTTATATCCATAAATATTTTAAGGCACCTAAAGGGAGAAGAAAGGAAGAAGGAGCACATAATGCTACGAACAACTGTAATTCTCTTCGTCAGTGTCATGCTTAACGGTTGTCAGATAAGCCCAATAAAATCTAATGGACTTGCCGATTATAGAGCGACAGTTATTTCAAGCCAACTTCCACAAGAGTTAGGCTCAATCACACTCGTAAATGCACAGTCAGAGGGCGATAGTGTCACTCTTGTTTTCGTAAAAAAGAAAACTTTGAATATGGACCGCTTAGTAGAAAAAGTCGCCGTTAGTTTTTGTGACAACATCGAAATAAGACCACTATTAGAGAGTGGGCTCTCTTATCGAATCATTACCTTAGGAAAAAATGAGAAAGTAGAAAGCCTTAACGTCATTTCTCTAGCTAAGTGCTCTAATTGAATGCTTAGCAGTCGAATGGATAAAAGCCAATACGAGTTGTTCAATGTACTCAATGACACTATTTTATTGAGGTTTGACCGCCTTACGCCTTGGGAAAAAAACTTTATCACAGAGTTACACCATAAGGTCGTAACTAGACAACTCATTTCAATTAAACAAAAACAGCTTGCTTTAAAAATTTCAATGAAAGCCTATAAATCAAAGAAGAAAAACGCGCGTTCCAACGTTTAATTTAAGCTTGTGTATACCTAATCTGTTCAAGGTCCTCTAAACCTTGGACAGATTAGTAGTATTTGCACTTAACGTATTGAAAATAATCAAGTGTAGCGGTGAATGGGTAACAACTTTCAGCGTAATAGCAATTGAAACACCTAAGTATTTAGGTTCCTTTTCGATTAACACTCAGTACCTTCTGAAAGCAACAATGCATCTTCTAATTCAACCCCAAGATAGCGGATTGTATTATCTACCTTGGTATGACCAAGTAGTAGCTGCACCGCTCGGATATTTTTCGTTTTTGCGTAGACTAACGTCGCTTTTGTTCGCCTCATCGAGTGAGTGCCATACAAGTTAGGATCCAACCCCAGATTAGAAGCCCATCTCCTCACTAAGTATCGATAGTACGAATAGCTAATCGGTTGTTGCTTTCGCCTTTGGCTTGGGAAAATAAAATTGCTGTCATGTAGCGAAGCCATCAAAATCCATTTCATTAGACTCTGTTGAGTTCTTGTCGTTATCTCAAATTGAACTTCAATATCTGTTTTGCGCTGGATATGCTTAACGCGGTTAAATATCCTATCTTGCGAAGATACATCGCAAACTCTGAGAACGAGCAATTCACTTGCTCTAAGTTTGCTATCAATAGCTAAGTTGAGCAACGCAAGCTGCATCAAATTATTTTCAATTTCTAATCTGGTTCTGATCCGCCAAATTTCCTCAAGCCGAAAAGGCTTTTTGACGCCACTTCGTTTCGTTTTGTTGAAAACTACCATGATGACCTCCTTTTTAATTTGGTCATCACGATTGTAGTTGGAAGGAAATGGACAAAAGCGTGTCAGTGATTTTACTAATTTAGTAAACAATGAATTACTACAAGTATATAAAGTCGTTTAATCAACTTCCATGAGTGATGTCAATCTGAGTGATATGTCGGCCAAGCACAGCATTTTTGTGAATCGTTGTATTTTTATCACAGGTTTATCCAATACAGTCCCGCTTTAGACGTAAGAAGCTACGCTGCTATCAATTCATTAGGCGCAACATCTTATGACTATTAGATAAAACCGACATTAACGTTGAACTTTATGAAAACAATACATCAAGGTTTGAACTGGCAACTTAATAAATACGCTTTCATTATGTAATGATTTTACTTACAAAGTCATACTGTCATAGACAAAAGATTCCGCAATAATACGTCAAATGGTATGAGTTAAAACTTATATGGCGGTTCGTATCATTGGTGTTAAGTTTGGCTACACCAATTACGCAAACTAAAAAAATAGTGCAGAAAAGCTTTCGATAACATTAGCTTCAATATTCCAGGGCTGTGTCTATTTTTGCATTGCGATTGGCCATCTTCGATAACATCAAGATGTGGCCTACACTAAAACTTCAGGGTAACCAGCACTCTTTCTTTAACGCTTACCGAACTAGTTGTCCAAATTTAAACAAGTGGACTCGATATGAGAGCAAGTGCGCCTAATGAGAGAGCACTCGTCAATGGAATGAACGTCAGTGTTGAATGCAAAGGCGATAAGATATTGGCCACCATTTTAGCTGATAAGTGATATACAAAATGTAGCTGGCTGAGAACACATTAAAGTTATCTTTAATCACACTCGTCAGCATTCTATCAGGGAGTTTGTTTTGGGTTTTGTGACGGCACTATTGTAAAAATACTATACGTACCCTATTTTTGAATCATCGTGGGCAACGCTTGGAACTAATATTTCTGTCATGGGGGCAGGCAAAAAGGAAACAATAACTTCCATCATCGTTTTTAATTAAGACATACATATACCTTAATTAAAAAAATTGGCGCGTTCTAATATGCGCCAGATAAAGAGATCTATAAGATACTTGAAGAGTCTATGTTAAAAGACAGGAGCAAAAGCGACATTACCATTTTGATAACTCAAGATTAGCTTATCAAGATCCTTACATTGGCCAGTTACTTTTAATGAAACACCTACCCAAGGTAAATAAGCATGAATAAAATTAGCTTTTTAAAAATAAACAATACCATTATCAATGACATTATTGATCTCTCAGTGGAAGAGTCTCAAAAACAACTCATTGCTAACAACGCAGAGTGGCTTGCAGAAGCCAGTTTTAACGACGATAGTATCAACTATGGTATTTACTTAAACAATAAACCTGCGGGGCTAATCTCTCTGATTGACCCTAGAATACTGGACACACACGATGAACACTTTCAAAAGGAGCATTTATATGTATGGCGCGTCATGATTGACCATCGTTTCCAAGGAAAAGGATTGGGGAGTCAAGCGATTAACTTCAGTAAGAAATACGCTTCCATTACCGGTTTAAAAGGCGTCTCCCTGACAACGATGGATAAAGAAAAAGGCAATGCGCTCTCTATTTATCAAAAGCTTGGTTTTATACCAACGGGCAGAAGACTTGATGATGAAATTGAATTAATTTTTGGCTTAAAGGAATGAGTGGATAAACAAGTCAGATGGTGTGTCTGGGACGGCTATTTGGCCGCCTCATTTTATACTTCAACTGGGCGTTGTTGATCAAATC
>NZ_JBFRST010000008.1:107357-197601 GCF_041473705.1 Vibrio sp. 10N.222.55.B11 | reverse complement strand
AGTAAGACACACCCTGGAGGGGTTCCCGAGTGGCCAAAGGGAGCAGACTGTAAATCTGCCGGCACTGCCTTCGATGGTTCGAATCCGTCTCCCTCCACCATATTCTCCTTAATTGGAAAATCGAAAAGCCAACTCATTGAGTTGGCTTTTTTCGTTTCTGAGCTTTATCTCTTACTAAACGTGTCTTCTAAAACAACCCTCAACTTCCTAAACACTAACCCGCTCCTACAAATAACTAAGCGATCTAGCCCATTCAAACATCAGTGATCCCATACTTCTGCATGACGCTCACAAGCCAGATAAGCAGCGCAGCCTAAACAATGGGTCGATATATGTTCTTCGCATTCGTTCGCAATTATCTGTTTCTGCTGCAAAGTAACCTCAGGCTCCAATACGGGTTCAAAGAACTTTGTCATTACTCATTACATCCAAATAAAATCAGTTAGTTAGTCTCAGGTTAATTCAATCTTTAACTAAGATACATATCATTAGACGCAAAAAAGCCCCTGCTGATTTCTCAGCAGGGGCTTTCTATTATTTGGTGTCATTCCGAATAACTACATTCTATTGATGTTGAGTTAAATCCTGGAATTAACCTTGAATACCAACAATTAACCAAGGTGCATTGTTAGTTGTTAGGTCACGCTCTAGGTGCCAGATATCAGTGATATCTTCTTCGATGCCATCCGCTGTGTCACGGTAACGACCGCTAAACTGAAGGCTTAGCTGTGCTTTGCTACCATCGTGGTCTGCGCGAACGATTTCAGCATCAACGTACATTACGTCTGTGTGCTGATCACCGTCTAGCTTATTACGCTCAGCTTTTAGGTCTTCAAATAGGCTTGGAGATACGTATTCTTCAATCGTGTTTAGCTCATTGTGGTTCCATGCACCTTGCAGTGTACGGTAGTGCTCACGAGAACCGTTGATGAATGCCGCTTGATCAAAGCCCGGTGGGTAGTTATGTGGAACATCGCTTTGTGCACCAAAACCGAAACCACCAGCAGTGCCTTGTGATTGAGGTTGTGCTTGCTCGAAGTTATGAACATTTGGTTGTTGCTTAGGTTGTTCAAACTTGTTCTGACCCATGCCGCCGAATGCTGGCTGTTGGCCACGTGCATTCTGCTGATTCATTGAGCCCTGCTTCGCGCCCAACATTCCACGTAGGAATTTAAACGCTAGGAAAGCAATCAGACCCATGATCAGAATATCCATGAACTGGATACCTTCAAATGCGCCACCAAAGAATGCAGCTAAAAGACCACCAGCAAGTAAACCACCTAGCAGACCGCCCATAAGGCCTTTCTTGCTAGAGTTAGCTGCTGTGTTCTTACCTGTTTGATCTTGACGGATCGAATTCGTGTTTTGTTGTTTTGGTGCTGGAGCCGTTTTAAAGCTTTTGCCAAATGACTTACCACCACCAAACTTTTTCGCTTCCGCGATTGGCGTCACCGCGACTGTTACCAACAGGATCGCGACTAGTGAGAAAAATCGTTTCATTATTATCCTTTATAGGTTTTTTATCTTTCGACACCTTAATCATACTCGTTAACAAAGAACAATGAAATATTCACCGTGTTTACACATGTATCATAATATTGCGGCTATTAATTGATTACTAAACTAGCGAAGGGATTGACGGCACTCAAGGGCAGCATTAAAATATTGAACGATGTTCATTTAATAGAAAGTCCCCATGGCAAGACGAAACGATCATACTCGCGAACAATTAGTGCAATTAACCTTAAAAACGGTAACCGACTTCTTAGAAGAGCACTCTTATCACGAGCTAAGTCTACGTAAAATCGCCAATATGATTGGTTACGTTCCAAGTACCTTAGTAAATGTATTTGGTAACTACAACCTACTGCTTTTGCATGTGGTCGCTCAAACATTAGATGAACTGGCGTCAGAATCCGCTGCAGCTGTTGAACAATCGAGCAACCCTCAACAAGCTCTATTCAACCTTGCCTACTGCTACCACGATTTTGCACAGAGACACCCTCACCGTTGGCAACTTATCTTTGAGCACAACATGAACGGTGAAAACCTTCCTGAATGGCAATCGAACCGCATCGATAGAATGACAGGCATGCTAGAGCAGTTGCTAGTAGCGATTGCTCCTGAACATACGAAAAGCGAAGTCGTTAAAGCCAGCCGTGTATTATGGTCTGGAGTACACGGAATTACTCTACTTAGCGTTGATGATAAATTTTTCGCCTCTGAGCCTATTGATGGTAAAGAGCTGATCAATAACCTAGTCTCAAACTACTTAACCAACTGGTAATCATCCAAGGAAAGACAATGAACAACAGCAGCCAATCTTCGCTGTTAACGCAAAAAAGGTTCCTACCCTACTTTATTACCCAATTTCTAGGAGCCTTTAACGACAACATATTCAAAAATGTCCTGTTACTGTTTGTTGCTTTCGCAAGCGTAGACACGCTGCCTATTTCCACCAATCTATTCATTAATTTGGCCGCTGGCCTTTTTATTCTACCCTTCTTCCTATTCTCTGCTTTAGCCGGTGTACTGGCTGACAAATACGAAAAATCGTGGTTTATCCGTAAAGTTAAGCTCCTCGAAGTAGTGATCATGTCACTGGGTGCGGTCGGTTTTATCTACGAAAGCTACGGAATATTACTTCTGCTCCTGTTCCTTATGGGAACGCAGAGTGCTTTCTTTGGTCCGGTGAAGTATGCCCTGCTTCCACAGCAGTTAGAAACAAAAGAACTGGTATCTGGTAACGCTCTCGTCGAGACAGGTACATTCTTAGCCATCCTGATTGGAACTCTCGGCGCAGGCATCATTGCATCTGAAGAAGGCGCGAAGCTCATTGCTGCGGTGTGTATTGTTTCGTTCGCCGTGCTTGGCTATGTATCAAGCTGGTTTATCCCACAAGCGCCAAGTAATGCACCAGACCTTAAAGTAAAGTGGCAACCTGTAAAACTGACCCGCGCGACACTGGCGATTGCAAAAAAAGATCGCCCGACCTTTCAAGCTCTGATGTCTATCAGCTGGTTCTGGTTCCTTGGTGCGGCTTACCTAACTCAGTTTCCCAACTTCACTAAACTGCATCTAAACGGCACTGAAAGCTCCGTCGCCTTTTTACTGGCACTATTCTCGGTAGGCATTGCAATCGGCTCTTTAGCTTGTGATAAGTTATCTAATCACCGAATTGAAATCGGCATCGTGCCAATGGGCAGCTTAGGTATCTCGATCTTCGGTCTTCTGATGGCGATATCCATCCCGGAGTCTTTGCCTGACTTTAGTTCTTTCCATCAATTCGTAACCTACTCAGAGCTGTGGCCACTGTTTGCTTACCTTCTGCTTCTGGGTATCTCTGGCGGTGTCTTTATTGTTCCTCTGTATTCACTGATGCAGTTACGTGCCAAGCCCGACGAGCGTGCCCAAGTGATTGCCGGGCTCAATATCTACAACTCACTGTTCATGGTGGGAAGTGCGGTATTAGGTATTGTTTGCCTTAGTGTTCTAGATCTTTCAATTCCGCAGCTGTTTATCTTGCTCGCAGTGGGCAACACTTTGGTGATGCTGTACCTGTTTTATCAGGTGCCTATCTACGCTTTCCGCTTCTTTACGTGGGTGGTCACTCACACCATGTACAGAGTTAAACATAAGAACTTACATCACCTGCCAGAAAAGGGCGGTGCGTTGATTGTCTGCAACCATGTGAGTTATATGGATGCACTGCTGCTGAGTGCGGTTTGCCCTCGCTTGATCCGTTTTGTGATGGAAGAGGATTACACCAAGTTGCCGCCAATTCGACGCTTCTTGAAAAGAGCTGGGGTGATTCCAATCTCCGCGACCAACCGCAACTCGATTCGAAACGCTTTCAAAGAAGTAGAGCGTGCCCTGCATGAAGGTCACATCGTGTGTATTTTCCCAGAAGGAAAGCTCACCTCTGATGGCGAAATGGCTGAGTTCATGCGTGGTATGGAGCTGATCATCAAACGTTCCCCTGTCCCAGTGATTCCTATGGCTCTTAAAGGATTATGGGGTAGCTACTTTAGTCGTTACAAAGGCCGTGCCTGCAAAGGGTTACCCACTCGCTTCTGGACTAAGCTAGAGATAGAAGCTGGCGAGCCGATTTCACCTAAACAAGCCTCTTGTGAAACGCTTCGACAGTCAGTCTCTGACCTTCGCGGATCATTACGCTAGTTAACCAGCCCTTTATTCATATCAGTTGAACAAGCGTTAAGTTTTCCTTAACGTTTGTTCAATTCATTTAGACTTACTTATCATTTTATTGAACGTATAGTGGTCTCATCACAATAACGCCACAACAAAACAAGACTCTAAATACAATGAACCTAAAAAAGTCCGTTCCATTTTATCTTGCTGCACTGTTTTGCTTAACGCCTTGGGTTAGCTCACCGACAGCCCTGGTTATCGGTTTCCTGCTTGCTAGTTTAGGATTAGTCCCTGAACACTTGGAAGTCGGCAAGCTTACCAAAAAGCTACTGGCCTACTCTATTGTTGGCTTGGGTTTTGGTATTCAGTTTGAAAAAGCATTAGCAGTAACAGGCGATGGTATTGGGCTCATTGTAACGACGATTATCGGTACATTAGTCATTGGTTGGTTCTTGGCGAAACAAATGGGGCTAGACCGCACTACGGGCTATCTTATATCTTCTGGTACCGCGATTTGTGGTGGTAGCGCGATAGCAGCAGTGGCACCCGCGATCAAAGCAGACGATGAACAGATTGGCTTGGCATTAGCTACCGTATTCGTGTTGAACTCGGTTGCTCTATTCTTATTCCCGATGATTGGTCACGCGCTTGAGCTCAGCCAACAAACATTTGGTACTTGGGCAGCGATAGCGATTCACGATACGTCTTCTGTAGTAGGTGCAGCTTCAGCGTATGGCGAAGAAGCACTGACGACAGCGACAACATTGAAGCTCGCTCGCGCACTTTGGATCATCCCTATCGCTTTAATTAGTGCGATGATCTTCAAGAACGATCAAAAGAAGATTACGGTTCCCTACTTCATTTTCTTCTATTGCGCCGCTATCGCGGTGAGTGACTTACTGCCACAATTTGAGATGGTCTATCAAGGAATCTTTGATGTGTCTAAGCGAGCACTGGTCGTGTGTTTGTTCTTAATTGGCTGTGGTATTTCAGTTGAGAAGTTAAAAGCGGCAGGGCCGAAACCACTGATGTTTGGTATTACAATGTGGGTCATGATCTCAACGGGTTCATTGGCGTGGTTAACTCTCGCTTAGCCCGCATAGAAACGCTTTAGATGTTTGTTCGGTGAACTAGACACTCAAGTTAGCGAGCAACAAAACAAAAAGGCAAAGCTCCAATGGGCTTTGCCTTTATCGTTTGTGGTAAGGGTATTCTTTGTTGTAACAATCACGAATCAAACAGGGGCTTATCACTCTTCTTGCTCTCTCTTTTCATTAAAACAAGTACCACAACCAACACAAATGCGGTGAGTTCAGCCAACGAGCGAGTCAATCCTGACGAAGTGACCGCTTGGCCTATCTGCAGTAAAACCGCAATGATGAGGGCAATTTTCATAATAAGACCTTATTCTATAATCCGTTATTTATAGGGCTTATTATGATGGATGGTTATAAAGATAATAAATTCTGTTTTGAACTATCTAATTGCTAAATTAACTAACCGCCTGACAGCTTAGTCACCTAACAACTTCGCAAATAACGTCGAGGTAAGCGCTTACCTTTAACTCCTATGCTGAGACAACCAAGATGCCAATCCAGCGCGTGAGACCTTAATACCCTGTTGTTCTTGCTTAGGCATTCGATAATACTCAACAGGAAATTTGAACCGTTCAAGACGGCCATTCAATTGCTCAACAAACCACTCTTTGGTTGGCAAATCAGCACAATCCACAATAGCGACAGGTCGAAACCCGAACTCATCGTCTTCAATAGGAACAATAAACGCCTGATTAACCACAGACAACTGATTGAGTGCTCGCTCAATCTCTTCGCAATGAATGTTCTCACCACCAGAAATGAACTGATTATCAGCCCGACCAATAATCGACACTTGTTCGCCAAGCCACTCACCAAGATCTTTGCTATCAAACCAACCGCTCTTATCAACTAATGGCGTTAAGTTACCTTGATAGTAATACCCGGACGCGAGCGTCTCGCCACCAATAAAGATACGTTGTTCTTCAATTTTTAGCTGGCGATGGTTAAGGACAAAACCGGCGGTGCTGCCGGCATCAACGGGCTTCGCGGTCACGGTTGAAGCCGCTTCAGTCATGCCGTATCCAAGCCATGTTTCGATGCCCATTTGTTGAGCTTCGAGCCCAAGTGCTTCTGGTATATGACTACCACCCAAAAGTACATGCGTTAAAGTAAGTGCTTGCTTACTCTTTAACAATCGATGTAGTTGAGTAGCGACCAATGAAGCATGACTGCATTCTTCTATATCGGTTTCAAGCTGACCTGTGCCTATTTTGATGCAACCACCAGCCGCCAACCAACGATGAACTATCGCCAGCCCCGACACATGGTACATAGGTAAACTCAGTAACCACGTGTCACCTTGTTGATAACGAAACACCTCAAGCAGCCCTGACGCAGAGCATAGGTGCTGCTCAAGTGTATGAACGACCGCTTTTGGGTTTCCGGTAGAACCTGAAGTGAATACGATGCTCGCTAGATTTTGCGGATTGAAATTGGATTCTTGAGGTGTCGTTATCTGCTCATCATCACCATCAAACTTCAGTTCACTTAGGCAAGGCAAGGTCACCAACTGAGTATTCAAATCGGCAGTCTCTGATTGCTCTATTCCGCTATTGCCCAAGAGCCAAAGGTAGCTCTGTTGATCTGCTTGATATAAGGAATCGAGCTTTTGCTTCAGGCGTAAACTAGGCTGAGGCATCGTAAACGCACAAACCACACCCAAATTGAGTGCGGCAAGATAAACAGGGATCACTTCAGCTTGATTCTTACCAACAATCGTCAGTACATCACCTTCAGATAGGCCTTGATGAGATAGCTGTTGTTGGTACTCACTAACCAACACAAACACTTGCTGCCAAGTATAAGTGCGGTGAGTGGTCACTAACGCTGGTTGAAGTGGGTTTTGCTGCGCCCACTTTACCCAGAGCGGGGGATGATTAGATTGTGGGCGCATCATATGATAACCAAAAATAGATTAAGAACTTGTTAAGCTAACTAAATAGCCATTCAAATAGCTCGGTCTAAGAAGACCAAATCAATTGTTGCTTTTCAAGCGTAGAGACAGGCAACTGACAGCCCGGCCAAGAAACCTCTAGCTGCTGCTTGAACAAGCCAATCGTATCCAACCCCGGCACTTCATTTGGCAAATATTGCTGCGCCAGACGAGCAATCTGAGTCAGACCTAGGCTCGACTCAATGCTTGAGCTCAATACAGGTTTCATTCCAAGCTTCTGTGCTCGCTCAATGATTGCCACGCAACGCTCGACAGAACCAATAAGAGTTGGCTTGATCACGACTGCTTTAACACCAGTAAGGTCGCTAAGATCAAATTCCGGGCTGCGCACCGCTTCTTGCAGTGTCTCGTCCCACGCAATCGCCACACCATGGTCAATGGCAAAGGCCAAACTGTCTTCTGGCTTTTGGCAAGGCTCTTCGATAAAGCTTATACGCTGGCGCATTGACGGCGAAATGTATTTAATGAATTGCTTCGCTTTCTCTGGCTTCCACGCACGGTTGGCATCAAGTCTTAGAATCAAATCAGGGATCGACTCAAGGAATAAGCTAACCAACATGCCATCGCGAATCGCTTCGTAGAGGCCGACTTTCACTTTCGCGACCTTCTCGCCTACCATCTCATTCAATACAGGAATCAGTTCATCTGGATCGCCTGTACACAAAGGCGCCGCTTGGTAGTTACCTTGAGCGTTAAGATCGCCTCGCAATTCCATCATCGCCATTGAAAAGCCAAACGCGACAGAAGGATACAGCTCGTCGAAAGGCGTTTGAGGCTTATTGTGGCTCCAAAGCTCTAATTCGTGTTGAAGCTGAATGCCAGCTTGTTCGGCATCTTCTTGGCTAAAACCGGGCAAAGGCGCAACTTCGCCAAAACCAGTTTTACCATCACACTCAAGTTGGATGATATAGCCAACACGTTCGTTCAACTTATTGTCACGAAGAACCACACCACTATCCATAGGTAATTGATAACGGTAAAGTTTAGCGTGACGCTGAGAATTCACTGAGTTCATAAAGTTTCCTAAAAAACGGGGAACATCAAAACAAAACGAGCCGCTATTAGCGACTCATTTTGAAGAGGAGAAAGACTATGGATTACGCGGGAACTTGTCGAAGTCCGGTCGACGTTTCTCGTTGAATGCGTTGCGGCCTTCTTGGCCTTCCTCTGTCATGTAGAACATCATGGTTGCGTTACCAGCCAACTCTTGTAAGCCTGCTTGACCATCACAGTCAGCGTTCAGTGCCGCTTTCAAGCAACGCAGTGCCATTGGGCTGTGTTGAAGCACTTCACGACACCAACGAACTGTCTCTTTTTCTAGGTCAGCAACAGGAACAACGGTGTTTACAAGGCCCATGTCCAGTGCTTCTTGTGCATCGTAGAAGCGGCACAAGAACCAGATTTCACGTGCTTTCTTTTGACCAACGATACGAGCCATGTAAGAAGCACCCCAACCGCCATCGAAAGAACCCACTTTAGGACCCGTCTGACCGAACTGCGCGTTTTCAGCTGCAATAGTAAGGTCTGCCATCATGTGAAGTACATGACCGCCACCGACTGCCCAACCCGATACCGCTGCGATAACTGGTTTTGGACAAGTACGAATTTGACGTTGGAAATCAAGTACATTCAAGTGGTGCGTACCTGAGTCATCTTGGTAACCGCCGTAGTCACCACGGATACTTTGGTCACCACCAGAACAGAACGCCTTCTCACCAAGACCAGTCAAAATGATTACGCCAACTTTCTCGTCATAACGAGCATCAGCCAGTGCATTGATCATCTCTTTTACGGTTTGTGGACGGAACGCATTGTGCACTTGAGGGCGAGCAATCGTGATTTTCGCAATACCGTCATCAGACTTGTGGTATTGAATATCTTCATATTGACTGCTTTCATCGCGCCAGTTAACGGCTGCGTAAAGTTCTTCTTCTGTGATGCCTACTGTTTTAGCCATGATGATTCCCATTGTTCTATTAGAGAGCGCGACTAGCGTAGAGTCGCGACGGTGTTGCTCTGCTTTCTATAGCGCTTGATACGAGAGGTTCGCTCAGTCAGTTCATCAACGACTGGCGATACATTGGATGATCAGATTTGAAAACATCTCTGGTTGCTCAAAATGAACATTATGACCCGCGTAATCCACCTGACTATATTCAAAGCCACTATTCTCAGCTAGCTCCATGAATTTACGATCTTTTTCTCCACATACATAATGCAATAAATGCTCATGAGATTTCAATGTGGCACGTAAATCCGGTTGCTTAGCTAACGAAGTAGATAACAACATATTTGCTACGGATACTCCAAGGTTACCACTACGCTTTATGACCAAAGTTTGTCTTTGCTCATGATTTAGTGAAGAAAAGACGCTTTGTTGATACCAATCGTCTAAAACATCTTCAATCGACTGCTGTGCAAAGCGAACAGCCCATTGCGTATCGTGTACTAACCTTTGTGCTCTTTCTTCATCACATTCCAAGCCAAAGTTGCCACCTTCAATGATGACTTTCTCTAGGTTGAGTGCCTCAAAGCAAGGGCTTGTCACCCCATACATAGCGAGCCTTCCGCCCATAGAATACCCAATCACCACGATAGGATAATCGGCAGGAAGATCGTTGAGAGCCAGTTGGGATGTGATGCACTGGACAATTTTCTTACAGCAATGATCAAACCCTACCGGATCGATAAAGCGACTTTGTCCGTGTCCGGGCAAATCTATGCAAAGACGAGGAAAGTCTTCGAGGAAGGGGTGGCATGCACTCCAATCATCCCCGCTTCCGAGTAAACCATGTAAAAAAACAAGCAAAGGTTTGTCAGAAGATTCTTGTACTGCTGGGTAATAATTGGAGTAAAGCATGTAAAGTCCTTAGGCTAATGCCTCGGTGAGCATTGAGCTGAATTGCTTCAGCAAAGTAGACGCTTGTTCGGGAGGCGTCTTAACTTCTACGAGCAAGGTACCCTGACCTTGTTCAAAATGTTGTTCGATGAGCGTTTGATAGCAATTCAAGGTTTCTGGCGCCGCATAACCAAGATGGAATTGCGCAGCAGCATGTTCAAAATTGAAACCATGAGGCATTTGATATAGAGACTGTTTTTGTTGCTCAGGAACCGGCAAAAAATCAAAGATTGCCCCACCATCGTTATTGGTAACCACAATAACCATTGGTGTTGTGCTGTGAGTAAGTAGCGCCAGCGAATTTAGGTCGTACAACAAAGAGGTGTCACCAATCAGCATCATCAAAGGATTCTGGTTGGCTTTTATCACTCCCGCAGCCGTCGCCACCAAGCCATCAATGCCCGATGCACCGCGGTTGCTGTAGACTTGAGTCGCAGAGATTGATGACAGCATATCCACCAGCCTTACCATCAAGCTATTTCCCACAAAAAGCTCTCTGCCCTTAAGTCTAGACGACAAGTCAACGGCAACGCTCAACTCTGTCAGTTGGTCGTTATTAGAGATTTGCGCCAACGCTAACTGCTGAACCGTATTCGCGACTTTCGCCAAAGATGCCGCCCAGCCAGCATGTTCTCCCAACAGCGTTGGTAGATGTTGCTCTGATAACCAATGTTCGATATCAGCGACAATATGAGTTTGAGGCAGATGATCTTGATTAATACGATGTGCATCTGGTGAAACAACGATGTACTGCGATGAACAAAATGTGGCAGCTTGTTCTTTTACCCATTGGTTAAGACGCTTAGATACGATGCGCTCACCAAACTGGATAATAAAATCACACTGACTAAGCTGTGCTTTGGCTGCGTCACTTTGCATCCATAAATCATAGTGTTTCCAGTGACTACTGACACCCGATTGAGGGGCACAGAATACTGGCCAGCCCAAAGCTGTCGCAAACTGCTTGGCTTTAATTGCAGCTTCATTCTCGATAGAACCAATAATCACTGCGCCTTTACGAGCGACATAATCACTTGCTGAGACAGGCTGAGCGATTAAATGACTGGGCAAATAAGTGTTCGAGTAAAGGCAGGTTGAAGCTCTCCAAGCTGCCACGCTCTTTGTATAATCCGCATACATCTCGGCGCTATTAGCGGAATAAAGCGGTTCTGGGAACGGACAGTTGATATGAATAGCCCCACCGACGCTGCGCTGTTTCGCCAGTGCGTTATCAACCGACGTCAAAAGCCAATTCAAAGAAACTTGTGTCGTTGGACTTGGAAGGTTTAGTGCCGTTTCAACGTGAGACGAAAAGATACCCTGCTGCTGAATCGCTTGATTGGCACCACAGTCGACTAAATCAATCGGTCGATCGGAGGTCAACAAGATTAGCTTTTCTCGCGTTAATCCAGATTCAGCGGTCGCAGGAAGCAAATTCGCCACAGCAGTTCCCGATGTCACAATCACTGCAACCGGCTTGTTGCTAGCCTTTGCTAAACCTAACGCTAAAAATCCAAGACCACGCTCATCAAAGTGCGTGTGTAAGGTTAACTTGGGGTTAGCTTCAGCTTCGAGAGTTAACGGCGTTGAGCGAGAGCCCGGCGCAACACAAACATGTTCAACGCCATTGCGAGTAAGCTCTTCTAGTAACGTTTGACACCAAACTCTGTTTAATACGGCTTGGTCGTGATTCATGACGCGACACCCAATGGAGGGTGATCTGAAATTAAGCTAAGCAGAGTCGACATCTTCTTATTCAGCTCTTGCCACTCATGTTCGGCAACCGATCCCGGCACGATCCCCGCGCCAGCAAACAGTTGTACTTGATCGTTTACAATCAAGGCGCTTCGAATCGCCACGCAGAATTCCGCTCGCTGATGACTGATATAGCCTACAGAGCCTGCATACCAACCTCGTGCAAACGGTTCGTGTTCAAGAATGAAATCCATCGCCTCTTTACGAGGTAAACCCGCCACCGCAGCAGTTGGCTGTAAGGCAGCAAGCAACTGCACACCATTAACGCCATTGTTGAGCTGAGCATGGATATTGCGCTTCAAATGCTGCACCTTACGCAAGCGCACTAGACGCGCATCCTTTTCAACATGGACCGTTTGAGAATGAGGAGTGAGACGCTCAATGATGTCGTCGACCACATACTGGTTCTCATTGAGGTTTTTGCTGTCTTGAGAAAGCCAGTTGGCCAGTTCCATATCCTCAGTAGCGTTCTCTCCGCGACCAATGGTTCCAGCAAGCGCCTCGGTATCAAGCTCCGTACCATGTCGGCTATATAAGCGCTCTGGTGTCGAGCCAATGAAACTGTGTTTAGAATCCAGCACCAACATAAAGTGGAAACTGTGGTGATTTTGCAGATAGCTGGCTTTAAGTAATTGAGCTGCGCAGATAGGCGCATCGAGTTGCAGTGTGGTTTTACGTGCTAAAACGACTTTTTTGTACTCTTCATCGCTAATGCCTTGCAGCACTTTATCGACAAGGTTGCCCCACTGCTCTCTTTCTGGAACGTGATTGATCTGTTCAATATGGGCAGACAAAGGCGCCAATATCGCGGCTTCTACAGAAAGCTTATTCAAAGCATTAATAGAAGAAACGCGATCAGGGGACAAATTAACCGCCAGCGACCAAGTATTGTCAAAGCGGATCAATTCAACCTGAGGAAGGAAGAAAAACGACTCCATGCAGCGACGGTTCTTTGCGGTGTGCCCATCAAACGAGCGTCCACCCCAGATTCGTTGGTCTTCACCAAGAATAGCGTACGCGGGTGCAGGATCTGAAAACGTATGTAACTGTCCGAGCGCAACAACCTCTTCACGAGTGTCGCGTGACTGCCAGTAGAACTTAGGAAAGAGCGGTTGAGCATGAAGCCATTCTATAAATGCAAACGATGGTTTTTGCGTTAGAACTTCAACACAACGAACTTCGCTTGCTTGGGCATTTTGTACTCGCTCAATCAAAGCGGAGATAGTTTGCTGGAAATGTGACAAATCGACCTCGTTCACATCTAAATTATTATTATATTAGTTTGATACTTTATGGGCAGTACCCACTTAGATCAAGAATGTACTATATCTTTTCAACATTCCTGTGATTTTAAGCGATCCCGCCCCTTTATTCATCTTAGCCAATAACCAAGAAAGCGATTAATTAAAATTTAGAAAAGAGTGACAACAAAAAGGCTAAACGTGACACTGAAATGCGACATTCATCAGATTTTTATTCTATCAAACGCCATTTTGCGGTACTTTAATAAAGTATTTAAATTAATTTCAGGAAATCGGCAATGCAAAATATCGGGATGTCGTCAAAACTCAACAGCGTATGCTACGAAATCAGGGGGCCTGTACTCAAACATGCTAAGCGCATGGAAGAAGAAGGGCATAAAATACTGAAGCTTAATATTGGTAACCCCGCCCCATTTGGTTTTGACGCCCCTGATGAAATCCTTGTTGACGTAATCCGTAACCTACCGACATCTCAAGGTTACTGCGACTCAAAAGGCATCTATTCAGCCCGCAAAGCGGTTGTTCAGCACTACCAGAAAAAAGGCCTACGTAACCTTGATGTAGAAGACGTTTACATTGGTAACGGCGCATCAGAGCTTATCGTTATGTCTATGCAAGCGCTACTGGATAACGGTGATGAAATCTTAGTTCCCGCTCCGGATTACCCACTATGGACAGCGTCTGTTGCGCTTTCTGGTGGTACACCGGTTCACTACATGTGTGATGAAGATGCTGATTGGTATCCAGATTTAGACGACATGCGCGCGAAGATCTCACCAAAGACGCGCGGCATCGTTCTTATCAACCCGAACAACCCAACAGGCGCGGTATACAGCCGTGATTTCCTATTACAAGTGGTTGAGATTGCTCGTGAGCACGGTTTGATCATCTTCGCCGATGAAATCTACGACAAAGTACTTTACGACGGTGCGGTACACACTTCAGTGGCAACGCTTGCTGAAGACGTATTAATGGTCACGTTCAACGGCCTATCTAAAGCTTACCGTGTATGTGGTTTCCGTGGTGGTTGGATGTTCTTAACAGGCCCTAAACACCTAGCGAAAGGCTACGTTGAAGGACTAGAAATGCTGGCCTCAATGCGTTTGTGTGCCAACGTTCCGATGCAACACGCTATCCAAACCGCACTCGGTGGCTATCAGAGTATCAATGAGCTGATTCTTCCAGGCGGTCGACTGCTTGAACAGCGTGACCGTGCATGGGAACTGATCAACAAGATCCCTGGCGTTTCTTGTGTGAAACCGAAAGGTGCAATGTACCTGTTCCCTAAAATCGACACCAACATGTACAACATCAAAGACGATCAGAAGTTTGTACTCGACTTCCTTAAGCAAGAGAAGGTGCTATTGGTTCAAGGTACGGGCTTCAATTGGCCGAAACCGGATCACTTCCGTATCGTGACTCTGCCGCACATCGAAGATCTAGAAATCGCAATTGGTCGTTTAGAGCGCTTCTTACAGACTTACAGCCAAGACGACCTCATCGAAGGTTAATGAGCACAAAGAAAGATGGCTACAATTTGCTGTTTTAAAAGACTTTAACTTGTATTCATTCACTTCTATGCTTAAAAGGCTCCTGTTTAGGAGCCTTTTTTGTATCCGCTGTCTCGTATCCCTGTGCAAACACAAGATACGAGTGGAGTATTGTTTATACCAATCACAGTAAGTAAGTGTTCAGAAATAGCGTAGGGAAAAAGCTTGAGAACAAGGCAGCTATTTTCGACAAGCAGCTTCGATAAGTAGTTATTCTACAATCAAAAATTCTAACATAGTTATCGAGTTTTTTAACAAGCTAGGATGACCAGTTATTTACTACGATTGGTACTATAAGGACATTTATGAAACAGAGCCATTTCTTTGCCCATCTCGCACGCATGAAGCTAATTCAACGCTGGCCCCTGATGCGTTCGGTATCAAGCGAGAACATTTCAGAACATAGCCTACAGGTTGCTTTCGTGGCACACGCCTTGGCACTGATCACAAACAAGAAGTTTGATGGTCAGCTTAACCCCGAGCACATTGCTCTGCTTGGCATGTACCACGACACCAGTGAGGTACTGACGGGTGATTTGCCAACGCCAGTTAAATACTACAACCCGGATATTGCACAAGAGTATAAGAAGATAGAAGCCGCGGCAGAACAAAGACTGCTTTCGATGTTGCCAGAAGAGTTCAGAGACGACTTCGCCCCCTTCTTAATATCTGGTACTGCGAGTAAAGAAGAGCAAAGCATCGTCAAGCAGGCAGATACTATCTGTGCGTACCTGAAATGCTTGGAAGAGCTCAGTGCGGGCAATCATGAATACGAGCAAGCCAAGCGCCGATTGGAAGAGACACTCGAACAACGCAAAAGCCCAGAAATGGACTACTTTCTCACCACATTCGCACCGAGCTTTGAATTATCACTAGACGAGATAAGCTAGCTGGGTATAAGTTGTTTTTAATTAGCTAAATAAAATCAATTTGATAGGTGCTATTTTGAATTCTCAACTCGAACCACCCTTTGTACTCGAACAAGAATGGCAGCATCGAAATGACGATGAACATAAAATAAGACGGGATGACCACCGCAGCCCGTATCAGCGTGACCGTGCGCGCGTGCTTCACTCTGCTGCTTTCCGTCGCTTACAAGCGAAAACCCAGATCCATGGCACCACGGTCAACGACTTTCACCGAACGCGCCTTACCCACTCTCTTGAGGCCGCTCAGCTTGGCACCGGTATCGTCGCTCAACTGAAGAAAAAGCAGCCCGAATTTCGAGACCTATTACCCTCAGACAGTTTGATTGATTCACTGTGTTTGGCTCACGACATCGGTCATCCACCCTATGGACATGGCGGCGAAGTCGCACTCAACTACATGATGCGCGACCACGGCGGCTTTGAGGGCAACGCTCAAACGTTTCGCATAGTCACACAGCTAGAACCTTACACTGAACATCACGGGATGAACCTATCTCGACGCACTTTGTTAGGTCTAATTAAGTACCCTTCTCTGCTGAGTGAGGTTCAAGCTAAATTGCAGTCTGAACCCGTTAAGCATCAACGACAACTCCGAGCTAAAGATTGGATGCCAGCAAAAGGCATCTACGATCATGATGAAGAGTTGTTTAACTGGGTGCTTGAACCGCTTTCAAGCAGCGACCAACAGCTCCTAAAACAGAAAAGAAAAACGCATACCGAGCCACTTGAGCACAACAAGACCAAATATAAGTCACTGGATTGTTCGATCATGGAACTTGCTGACGACATCGCGTATGGCGTGCACGATTTAGAAGATGCGATTGTGCTTGGCTCTGTGACCAAAGCTCAGTGGGTCGAATCGGCTTACCCTCAACTGAAAGAGATGGCCGACCCATGGATTTGTGAACACCTAGATTCAATTACAGAGATGCTTTTCTCTGGTGAACAGTATCGTCGAAAGGATGCGATTGGTGGGATAGTCAACGCACTGTTGACCAGTATCTCGATTAAGCGAGTGGAGGCTAACTTTGAGAATGTACTGTTGGCTTACAATGCGGTGCTCGAGCCGAGCATGGACGGCACACTCGATAAGCTGAAACACTTTGTCAGCGAGTTCGTTATTCAAGTGCCACAGGTTCAGGTCATCGAATACAAAGGTCAACAGATCATCATGGATATGTTTGAAGCATTCAGCGCAGATCCTGAACGCTTGCTGCCACTGCCCATCAAGAAGCAATGGCTACAACATCAAGATGAGTCTCGAAAAATGCGCGTGATAGCCGATTACATTTCATCGATGACTGATGATCTTGCGCAGAAAATGCATCAGCAATTGTTCTCAGCTCATACCGAGTTTTAATTCCTGACTCACTTTACTAAAACGGCTTAATCTAAGTAGTTTTTCTCAAACACGCCCGGCGGCATTTGATTGATTTGAAACTGAATCATTTGGTCAAATGCCGTTAGCAAAGGGCTAAAGTCGCCATCACGCTCTAACAAGCTAAGTAAATGATAGCCAGCTTCAACGGTTGAAAGGCTATTTTCACTGGGTGCTTTGCGAATTCGGTAATTACCCTTGAGATCTTTCGGTAAATGAACCGTGTTCAACGCATGCAAGTTACTCGATACTTGCCACATCTTGAATGCTTTCTTCCACGTGCCATCCAATAAAATCACACGCAGCTTCTTATTGGGAGATGTCGCCGACTCAACTGAAACAGAGTTTTCGCTTGGGTATAAAATCACATGTTGATACTGTTCATCGCACAACAATGCGTTGAGTTGTTCGTTGTCTGAAAAGTCTTCGCCAACAAACGTCACGCTGTTATTAAGAGATAACGAGAGAATACGCGCTGTTCCCATCGGACGATGCTCTTCTGATGGGTGCTGAAGAATGATAAGCTCAACATTCGATTCGAGTGGTGTAACCCACTGACAAATACAAGCTTTCAAAGCCTTGCTGCATTGGGGGCAATAACGAGACATGGATTTAATGTGTACCCTGTTTTAATTTTCATTTCACTTTTATGCGTCTTATTCCAATTTGAGCCAATACAAGCTTGGGTCGTTTGGGATAGCAATGCGATTGCCGATGGGCAATGGTGGCGAATCCTAACAGGAAACTTTTCACATACCAACTACTCGCATCTTCTGATGAATCTAGCAGGCTTGTGGATCATCAGCTACCTGTTTCAACCGAGTAAAAAACAGCTTGTTGTTGCTTTGCTTGTGATCAGTTTAGTGACTGGCGTCGCTCTGTTGTTTTCAAGTATTCAGATCTACGTTGGCCTATCGGGCACTTTGCATGGGTTGTTTGGCTTATGCGCGCTCAGAGAGGCTTTAAACGGCAGGAAGTCTAGTTGGCTGTTAGTATTCGGATTAGTCGCTAAAATCGCTTGGGAGCAGCTTATTGGCCCTTCTAGCACGACTGGTGAACTGATTAATGCTCGTATCGCGATTGAAGCCCACCTAGCAGGTGCATTGGCCGGAGGCTTCATATCTATCGCTTCATTTCTAACAAGTAGAAAAACGGGTCAAAGTTGAATTCTTTCGCGGTTCTTTTCAACCGTCGCTTCACCTATCCCTTTGACACTCACCAAATCATCAGCAGTAGTAAATGCCCCGTTCTGATCTCTGTAATCGACGATTTCTTTGGCTTTCTTGTCACCCACGCCAACCAATAGTGCTGAAAGTTCTTCTGCCGTCGCGGTATTGATGTTGACCGTAATCTCAATGCCTTCGTAAAGCTCAGCCTTGGTTGGGCTGTCTGCAAACACGGCAGGGCTTAAGAGCATCAGAAATGAAAGAATTAGTGTTGAATATATCGTGCGCATAAATAGTTCCTTTGTTCAAAAAACGTAACTTATGCATTTGCCGCGCTAGATAACACAATCACCAGATAAAAATAAAGCGGATCACCTAAGTGACCCGCTTCGTTATACATCTTATTTTCATCAGCTTGTTTGTTGGCTCACAAATCTGAATTAAAGCCTAACAATCACGTATTGATTTCAGTAGTAAGCTCTAACTTGAGCTTGCTACTGAGGTAATCAAACGCTTACTGACCTTGACCCACTACGTAGTATTCAACGTCTGCGTTTTTACGAAGTACGTTTAATACGTTAGTCAGGTCTTGCTGGTTACCAACTCGCTCCAACTGTGCACCAATTTGAGTGCTGTAGGCTGGGTTGATCTCAGCCGTTACTTTAGAAAGCTCAACAACAACGATATTACCGTCTTGGTCTTTAGATTGACCGAACACAGCTTGACCTGCTTCTGGTTTCGCTAGAGCGAATACAGATGCCGCTAATGGCGAGTTACGGTCAATCGTTTCAAGTTCAGTGAACTCAAGGTTGTTGTCCGCTAGTACTGCTTCATTGCCTTGCTCAAGTTCGTTCACTAGAGAAACACCTAGCTCAACCGCTTGCTGCTCTGCTTGTACAGCAGACAGTGCAGCGACAACTTGATCTTTCACTTCAGCTAGAGGAAGAACTGTCTCATCACGAGTCTCTTCTACACGAACAACAATTACGTGCTCAGGTGCAACTTCGATAACTTCCGAGTTTAGACCGTCTTCTTTCACTTCAGGGCTCAAGATAGCTTGCATAACTGCAGGCGTCATCAGAACTTCTGGAGCGTCAACTTGAGAGATGAAATCTGTCGTTGTGATCTTCGCGTTGATAGCTTCTGCAGAATCATCTAGAGAATCTGGGAATTCAAACGCTACTTTTTCTAGCTCAGTTTGTTGCTCGTAGAACTGATCAACTGCGTGTTGGTCTAGAAGCTCTGTCTTAATCTCTGCCGCTACTTCAGTGTAAGGCTGAGCTTGAGACGCTTTTAATTCGTCTAGCTTGATGATGTGGTAGCCGAAATCAGATTTAACTAGGCCAGTAGTATCGCCAATATTCTCAAGAGCGAAAGCCGCGTCTTCGAATGCAGGGTCCATAACATCGCGCTCAATCCAACCTAGGTCACCGCCAACGTCTGCACTACCGAAGTCGTCAGATTTCTCTTCCGCTAGCGTAGCAAAATCAGCGCCTGAATTTAGCTCGTCTAGGATTGCCTGAGCTTTCGCTTCGTCATCGCCTTGAACTAGGATGTGGCTAACTTTACGTTGCTCTTCCGTTGAGTACTTGTCTAGGTGCTCTTGGTAGTATTTCTGTGCTTCTTCATCGCTTACTTCAAGCTGAGACTTAAGCGCTTCAGCAGAAAGCTCAATGTAAGATACCTTAGCTTGCTCTGGACGAGTGTAAGCTGCTGGGTTCTCTTGGTAGTACTGTTCGATTTGCTCGTCAGTTAACTCGATGTCTTTTGCAAGGTCAGCAACAGACAGTGTCACTGTGCGAATGTCACGAGTTTGTGCGATAAGCTTGCTCTGAGTATCGATTTCGCCCTGAAGAACGAATTCACTGCCTTGAAGTGCAGTCACAAGCTGGTTGCGCATAAGGTCACGACGCATGTATTCAGCGAAGCTCTCTGCGCTGAAACCTGCACGACGTAGTGCCGATTGGTAAACTTCTTGGTCGAATTGACCCGCCGTTTGGAACTGAGGCATTTCTAGAATCATGGTGCGGATTTGAGAATCACTGATTCGTAGGCCTAGAGACTCAGCTTGCTGCTCAAGCAGTACGTCATTGATCATGCGATCAAGTACTGATTTACGGAAAGACTCTACGTAAGCAGGGTCTGCAAGCATTTGCGCGAAGTAATCGCCAAGTTGAGACTGCATACGATTACGTTCGTTTTGGTAAGCCTGTTCGAACTCACCACGAGCAATTTCTGTGTTGCCAACTTTAGCTGCTGCGTTGTTACCGCCACCGGTGATGTAGCTGCCTACACCTGCGAATACGAATGACAGGATAATCAACCCAAGGATAATTTTTACCGCGATGCTATTCACGCCTTCGCGTAATCGATCCATCATAATTTAAGTGCTCTCCGGATATGAAGCATTGGCTTCAAAATAAAAATCTATTCACGCGATATTATCAGAAAAAGAAATGCGCATCAGTAGGATGCGCATAATTTAAATAAGTTCAATGTGCTTTGTACACATACTGTTTAAGAATGAAACATCATTTTTCAAACAGTAAACGCATTTTACTGCCTTCCCCTCTTAAATGGAGGTTTCAGCAGTGAAAATTAGTTACATGCGTCTTTAAGTGCTTTACCCGCTTTGAAGCCAGGTACTTTAGCTTCTGCGATTTGGATCTCTTCACCAGTTTTTGGGTTACGACCTGTACGAGCAGCACGAGTACGAACACTGAAAGTACCAAAGCCAACAAGTGCAACTTGGTCACCAGATTGTAGCGTTGTGCCAACTGCTTCGATGAATGCGTCTAGAGCGCGGCCAGCTGAAGCTTTAGAGATGTCTGCGTTTTCTGCGATTGATTCTACTAGTTGTGTTTTATTCACTGTTTTTCCCCTATGTGTCATCTGTGACTACTTCTGATGACTGTACGTTCCATTTTGGTTTTAATTTAGCCGCAAGCCTTATTGCAAAAGGGCTGCCGCTTTGATCAATAACTTAGCGTCCAAAAAAAACGCTGACAAGCCTTTTCGGGCCTATCAGCGTAATTCTTTACTTATTTTTGCTATGCATCACTATTTTTTCACGTCAAACTCGACCCCTGACGGATCTCGTTCTAGCGCGACTTTGAGTACTTCATCAATCCACTGAACCGGGATCACCTTCAAGTCAGCGATTACGTTGTCTGGAATCTCTTCCAAATCACGCTCATTGTCTTTAGGGATCAGTACAGTTTTGATGCCGCCACGGTGTGCAGCAAGCAGTTTTTCTTTCAAGCCACCGATAGGTAAAACTTCACCACGAAGGGTAATTTCACCTGTCATACCGACCTCTGCTTTAACCGGGTTACCCGTCAAGCTAGAGACAAGTGCAGTACACATTGCGATACCCGCACTCGGGCCATCTTTCGGTGTAGCACCTTCTGGTACGTGAACGTGAATGTCACGTTTTTCGTAGAAATCTGAGTTGATACCCAGTTTTTCAGCACGAGAACGAACCACTGTCATTGCCGCTTGAATCGACTCTTTCATCACGTCGCCAAGTGAGCCAGTTTGCGTTAGCTTACCTTTGCCCGGCATTGCTTCGGTCTCGATAGTCAGTAGATCACCACCCACTTGAGTCCACGCTAGGCCTGTTACTTGACCGATACGGTTGCTTTCATCCGCTTTACCGAAGTCGTGGCGTTGAACACCTAAGTACTCTTTCAGGTTATCAATGTTAACCGTTACAGACTTAAGATCGCTGTCTAGCAAGATGTTCTTCACTGCTTTACGACAGATCTTTGAGATTTCACGCTCTAGGCTACGTACACCCGCTTCACGCGTGTAGTAACGAATGATGCCGATGATTGCAGAGTCTTCAATCTCAATTTCATGAGGCTTAAGACCGTTGCGTTGAACTTGCTTGTCCAGTAAATGGCTCTTAGCAATGTTCAGCTTCTCATCTTCTGTGTAACCAGATAGACGAATCACTTCCATACGGTCCAGTAGAGGCCCAGGAATGTCCATCGAGTTCGATGTTGCCACGAACATAACATCTGACAGATCGTAATCTACTTCTAGGTAGTGATCGTTAAATGCGTTGTTTTGTTCTGGATCTAGAACTTCTAGAAGTGCTGAAGATGGGTCGCCACGCATATCAGAAGACATCTTATCGATCTCATCTAATAGGAACAGTGGGTTCTTAACACCAACTTTAGACATCTTCTGGATCAGTTTACCCGGAAGTGAACCGATGTACGTACGACGGTGACCACGAATCTCAGCTTCATCACGAACGCCACCAAGTGCCATACGCGTGTACTTACGACCCGTTGCCGCAGCAATCGAACGACCTAGCGAGGTTTTACCTACACCAGGAGGACCAACAAGACAAAGGATTGGGCCTTTTAGCTTGTTGATACGGTTTTGTACTGCCAAGTATTCAAGAATACGTTCTTTAACACGCTCTAAGCCGTAGTGGTCTTCGTTTAAGATCTCTTCCGCTTTCGCTAGATTCTTTTTCACTTTTGAACGCTTAGCCCAAGGAACGCCCACCATCCAATCAATGTAGCTACGTACTACTGTTGCTTCAGCAGACATTGGCGACATCATTTTCAGTTTTTGCAGTTCTTGCTCGGTTTTTTCACGAGCTTCTTGAGGCATCTTAGAGTCTTCGATCTTCTTCTTCAGAGTCTCGAATTCATCAGGAGCGTCGTCCATCTCGCCAAGTTCTTTCTGAATCGCTTTCATTTGCTCATTCAGGTAGTACTCACGCTGAGATTTTTCCATTTGCTTCTTAACGCGGCCACGAATGCGTTTTTCAACTTGCAAGATGTCAATTTCTGACTCCATTTGGCCCATCAAGAATTCCAGACGTTCAGTCACATCTAAGATTTCTAGAACGTGCTGCTTGTCTACCAGTTTCAGTGGCATGTGTGCAGCAATCGTATCAGCAAGGCGAGCTGCCTCATCAATACCGTTCAGAGATGTTAGAACTTCTGGTGGAATCTTTTTGTTCAGCTTAATAAAGCCTTCGAATTGATTGATCGCGCTGCGAACAACCACTTCTTGTTCTTTTTCGTCAAGTTCTGAGGTTACAACGTATTCTGCGTCCGCTAAGAAAAACTCACTTTCTTTGAATTGGTGAATTTTTGCACGCTGCTGACCTTCGACAAGCACTTTAACAGTACCATCAGGGAGCTTTAGTAACTGAAGAATGGTAGCGACAGTTCCTACTTTAAATAGGTCGTCAATTGAAGGCTCATCAGTGTCCGCTTCTTTCTGCGCTACAAGTAGTACTTGTTTGTTAGCTTCCATTGCCGATTCAAGGCAAGTAATCGATTTTTCACGACCAACAAACAATGGAATAACCATGTGTGGGTAAACCACTACATCACGTAGAGGTAGCACGGGGATTTCGATACGCTCGGAACGTTCCAAGTTCATATATTTCTCTCTTCCGCTTTAACTTATAAAGCAGTATATGGGGCTTAAACGACTGGATTCAATGGAAGAATAAAAAAAAGGAGGTAATTGCTTACCTCCTTTTTCAATTTGAGTGACTTGTCTAAAAAAGACCTACTCTGCAACAGCTGCTTGGTTATCTGAGTTGCTGTAAATTAATAGTGGTTCTGACTCACCATTAATTACCGACTCATCAATCACAACCTTGCTTACATCAGTTGAAGATGGCAGTTCGTACATAGTTTCTAGTAGAACACCCTCCAAGATAGAACGTAGACCACGAGCACCTGTTTTACGGTTCATTGCTTTCTTAGCAATGGCACGTAAAGCATCTTCACGGAATTCTAACTCTGTATCCTCAAGCTCAAATAATGCTGCGTACTGTTTTGTAAGTGCATTCTTTGGCTCACATAGGATTTGGATTAGCGCTTCTTCATCAAGCTCTGTCAGTGTTGTTGTCACAGGTAGACGACCAATGAATTCTGGAATCAGACCATATTTCACTAGATCTTCAGGTTCTACTTGAGTGAACAATTCACCGATAGTTTTGGTTTCATCTTTTGAACGCACTTCTGCGCCAAAGCCGATACCTGAACCTGTTTCTACACGCTGTTCAATCACTTTATCTAGGCCTGCAAACGCACCACCACAGATAAATAAGATCTTAGACGTGTCCACTTGCAAGAACTCTTGCTGTGGATGCTTACGACCACCTTGAGGTGGAACTGAAGCTACTGTACCTTCAACAAGTTTTAGTAGAGCTTGCTGTACACCTTCACCAGACACGTCACGCGTGATTGATGGGTTTTCAGCTTTACGAGAAATCTTGTCGATTTCATCGATGTAAACAATGCCGCGTTCCGCTTTCGCTACGTCGTAATCACATTTCTGAAGCAACTTCTGGATGATGTTTTCAACATCTTCGCCCACGTAACCCGCTTCGGTTAGTGTTGTTGCGTCTGCCATTGTGAAAGGAACGTCTAGGAAACGAGCCAATGTTTCAGCCAGTAGTGTTTTACCACTACCAGTAGGACCGATAAGAAGAATGTTACTCTTACCTAGCTCTACGCCTTCAGCTGTCGTATCACCATTACGTAAACGCTTGTAGTGGTTATAAACTGCAACTGCTAGCACTTTCTTCGCGTATTCTTGACCGATTACATAGTCGTCAAGATGCTCACGAATCTCACGCGGCGTTGGCAGCGATTCCGATTCTTTCTTAGGAAGAACATCTTTAATTTCTTCACGAATAATGTCGTTACAAAGATCGACACATTCATCACAAATGTAAACAGAAGGACCTGCGATTAACTTGCGAACTTCGTGTTGGCTTTTGCCACAGAAAGAGCAGTAAAGCAGTTTACCGCTACCACCCTCTTTGCTTTTATCTGTCATTCGCTAACCTCTTAGCCTTAACTCTCTATGCTTGAGTGTATATCAATTTGAATCACTTTGCGTTAAACAATTGCCCTGCAATTATTGACCGCGGTGATTAAGAACTGAATCCACCAAGCCGTATTCTACTGCTTGATCAGCAGACATGAAGTTATCACGATCTGTATCGCGCTCAACAACTTCTAGAGGCTGACCAGTGTGCTCTGCCAATAGTTTGTTTAGCTTTTGTTTGATCGTTAGGATCTCTTGCGCGTGAATTTGAATATCAGACGCTTGGCCTTGGAAGCCGCCAAGTGGCTGGTGAATCATTACACGTGAGTTTGGAAGCACGTGACGCTTACCAGGAGTACCACCCGCTAGTAAGAATGCACCCATAGAGCAAGCTTGACCCATACATACTGTGCTCACGTTTGGCTTGATGAACTGCATTGTGTCGTAGATAGACATGCCTGCTGTTACGCTACCGCCAGGTGAGTTGATGTAAAGATAGATATCTTTGTCTGGGTTTTCTGATTCCAAGAAAAGCAGTTGAGCCACGACAAGATTTGCCATGTGGTCTTCCACTTGACCTGTTAAGAAAATGATACGTTCTTTTAATAGACGAGAATAAATATCGTAAGAACGTTCACCACGGGAAGTCTGTTCAACCACCATAGGAACTAGTGCGTCCATAATCGATGGCATTGTATTTTTTTCTTGGTAGCTCATATTCTTATGTCCCTAAAATAAATGGCCCGAATGATTAAATCATACGGACCATTGTTAGCAGAATTGTTGACCGTACGTCAACCTTCTACGTCAGATATTACTATATTAAGCAGGTTGCTGATTCATTAGCTCGTTGAAGCTAACTTCTTTATCAGAAACTTGAGCTTTAGCGATGATTGCATCAATAGCTTGCTCTTCTAGAGCAACGTTGCGCATGTTGTTCATCATTTGCTCGTTTTGCTCGTAGTAAGCAATAACTTCTGTTGGATCTTCGTATGCTGTAGCCATCTCTTCGATGATAGCTTTAACTTTCTCGTCGTCAGCTTTTAGCTCTTCAGTCTTGATTACTTCACCAAGTAGAAGACCTACAACTACGCGACGTTTAGCTTGCTCTTCGAACAGCTCACGTGGAAGTTGGTCAGCAGCTTCAGTGTTGCCACCGAAACGTTGAGCAGCTTGTTGACGTAGAACACCGATCTCTTGATCGATTAGAGCAGAAGGTACGTCGATGTTGTTTTCGTTAACTAGACCGTCGATAGCTTGCTCTTTGATGCGGTTCTTAACAGCTTGCTTAAGCTCACGCTCCATGTTCTTACGAACTTCAGCTTTAAGACCTTCAACGCCGTCAGTTGCGCCGAACTTAGCAACGAATTCTTCGTTTAGTTCTGGAAGTTCACGAGCTTCAACTTTGTTCAGCTTGATAGAGAACTTAGCTGCTTTACCTTTTAGGTTTTCAGCGTGGTAATCTTCTGGGAAGTTTACGTCGATTTCGAATTCCATACCTGCTGTTTTACCAACGATACCGTCTTCGAAGCCAGGGATCATGCGACCAGCGCCCATCTCTAGTGGGAAGTTCTCAGCTTTGCCGCCTTCAAACTCTTCACCGTCGATAGAACCAACGAAGTCGATAGTTGCACGAGAACCAGCGTCAGCAGCAGCTTCAACTTCAGTCCAAGTTGCTTGTTGCTTACGTAGAGTTTCGATCATCTCTTCAACGTCAGCTTCTTTAACTTCTACTGCTGGTTTCTCAACAGTGATGTTTTCTAGACCTTTCAGCTCAACTTCTGGGTAAACTTCAAAAGTTGCGTTGAATACTAGGTCAGCGCCTTCGTTGTTTTCAACTGGTGCGAAAGTAGGTGCGCCAGCTGGGTTGATTTTCTCTTTAACGATCGCTTCGATGAAGTGACGTTGCATTACTTCGCCCATCACGTCTTGACGTACTGCTTTGCCGTACATTTTAGCAACCATCTTCATTGGCACTTTGCCTTTACGGAAACCATCGAAACGACGGTTTTTCGCGATGTTGCGTAGTTCAGCTGTAACTGCATCTTCGATGTTAGCAGCAGGAACAGTAATATTAAGACGGCGCTCTAGGCCTTCTAGCGTTTCAACAGTAACTTGCATTATATAAACCTCAAAACTGGCTCAGTAATCTGAGCATATGAGCCGTAACTTAGCTTTAATTCAAAAGCAGACGTTGTTGGCTGCATCCTTGTGTAGTGCTCTATCCGAACACCTAATTTAAAATCGAGCATTGATGTCTGAATTGATTATTCAACCAAACACCAGACTAATCAGCGATATCTTCGTTCTTCACACGTCGATTAAAACGCAATAAAGCTTGTTTTCAGAAACAAGAAAGGTATCTCCGATTAGCCTCAGGACAGAAATTTTAGACGCGACATTCTAGCGATCTGTTTAATCTCTGTCGAGCCGTTCACCTCTGCATGATGATGAATGCTCTAAATTCGTCCAACTAAGTGATACAAAAACGATCAAATCATCACTTAGCACAACAGAAATGGGGACAATAGCGACTTTTTCAAGGGAATCGAGGGCTTTTTTTGCTAAAAACCTTAAAAAGAGATCTTGCTCTTGTTTTACCCCTCAGAGTCGATAACTTTTTCAACAATCCCCGTTACAAACCCTTAACCTACATCCATCTGTTCACTCTCTGCTTTCAGCAAAAACTACCGCTATTTGCTACCATAAACGAGAGAAGACAGGCTTGATTGTTTACCAAAGAAATCAGCGGAGAGCCTTCATGTTTCAAGCTTTTAAAATCCCAATACTGTTAATGGTCACATACAGTTTACTGATGGTGTTTGGCGGTCATTGGGTGTGGAGCACGAGCCATGAAAGTTTGTTAAATGATCATCAATCTAAGCTGGACCGCTTTTCTGTTCATATTTCAAGCCAATTGGATAAGTTCGCGCACATTCCCGAGCTGCTTTCAAAAGACAAAGAGCTGGTCGATGCCCTGCACTCTCCAAGTAACTCTGCGCAAATCGAACTCACTAATCGTTATCTAGAGCACGTAAACTCGGTGATTCAAGCATCCGACACCTACCTACTAGACAGTATCGGCACCACCATTGCAGCCAGTAACTGGAATCAACCGCGTTCTTTTATTCGTCGTAACTTTGCTTTCCGCCCCTACTTTCAAGAAGCGATTATTGGCAATGAAAATCAATATTTTGCGCTAGGTTCAACCTCTGGAAAGCGAGGCTATTATTATTCTTACCCCGTCTCCTATGCCGCCGAGATTATTGGCGTCATTGTCGTAAAGATGGATTTATCGCTGATTGAAGCAAGTTGGAAAGGCAAACAGAGTTTTTTTGTTGCTGACGATAAAGATCAAATTGTATTTATGTCGAGTAACCCTGAGTGGCTGTTCAAAAGCCTTCAGCCGCTAAGCGAAGTACAACACACTCGAATTCAAGAAAGCAGGCAGTATCTCGATACAAAAATAGAAAGCCTGCACTTCTCCGGCGATTTAGACAGTGCCACCAGTCGTATTGAGTCGCCACACAAACTCGTCCAAGAGCAGTTCTTTAGTTCTTCGCGTTTCCTAGCCGAACCAAGACTCACCATACGGGTATTTTCTCCAACCCACTTAGTTTGGTGGGACTTGGTTGCTTACCTTGTTGTTTTGAGCCTAATCTTTGCGATTATTTATCTAACAATGCAGCTCAACCACCATAGACAACAAAGACGAGCACAGATAGACAGGCTGCAATCCGAAGCCAAGCAAAAACTCGAATTTCAAGTGCTTGAACGTACATCGGAGTTACATGTTGAGATCAAACACCGTATCGAAACCGAGCATGTTCTGAGGCAAACCCAAGACGAGCTCATCCAAGCCGCCAAACTAGCAGTGCTAGGGCAGATGTCAGCGAGCATCAGTCACGAACTGAATAACCCGCTTGCCGCGATTCGCAGTTATGCCGACAACGGCCGATTGTTTCTTGCCAAAGAAAAAACCGATCGTGTCGATGACAATCTATCGCGAATCTCGGCACTCACTGATCGTATGGCGAAAATCAGCCACCAGCTTCGCTCGTTCGCCAAAAAATCTACTGCGGAAGAGCTACACACCTTACAAATACTCCCAGTTTTACATTCATCGAAAGAGCTGATGAAGCCACAACTCAAGAGCGAGCGAGTTAAGGTCAACGAACTCCCTGAGACCTTTGATGCTTGCGTGCTCGCCAACGCCATTCAACTGGAACAGGTGATCATTAACCTGCTGACCAACGCGATTCAGGCGGTGGAACAACAAGATGACAAACAATTAGCTATTCTGTTAGAGATTAGAGAGTCCGACCATCAACAGGCCAATACCTTGTTGATTCATGTCGATGATAACGGCCCCGGCTTCACCTCCCCTTCGAACGGAAACTTTTTTGAACCCTTTCATACCACCAAGAAAAACGGACTTGGACTTGGACTATCGATTTCTCAACAAATAATCAGCGGAATAAATGGCAAGCTCGTTACCGGTAGTAGCCCTCAAGGCGGTGCTCGATTCAGCATAGAGCTGCCCCTTGTTGAACAAGAACAGCAAGCAAAAACTCAGCAATAACCAGAATACAAAGAAGTAAAGGAATCACTATGTGTCACGTCTATTTCATTGATGATGAATCCGACCTAAGAATGGCGATAGAACAGAGCTTCGAGCTCGCCAACATTGATGCCGAATTCTTTCCCGACGCGGAGTCTGCTCTGCTCGCGATTCAAGAAAACGGCTTACCTCACGTGATCATCACTGATATCTGTTTACCGGGTCTATCCGGGCATGATCTGCTCAACACCGTAATGCACAAAGACAAAGAGATCCCTGTGATCATGATTACTGGTCACGGCGATATTTCAATGGCCGTTCAAGCCATCCAATACGGCGCCTATGACTTCATTGAAAAACCTTTCGCTAATGAACGCCTAGTCGAAACCACTAAGCGAGCGATAGAAAAACGTCAGCTCACCCTCGAGAACCTTGAGTTAAAACGTTCACTTAAAGCCAGCCAAGCACTTGGTCCAAGGATCATTGGTGACACGCAATCAATGACGGAGCTGCGGTCTATCATCACTCACGTTGCCGATACCAATGCCGACATATTGCTATTTGGCGAAACAGGCACTGGCAAAGAATTAGTTGCACGCTCTCTGCATGAACAAAGCAGCAGGCGAGAACAAAACTTCGTCGCAGTCAACTGCGGCGCAGTACCTGAAAATCTGATTGAGAGTGAACTGTATGGCCATGAGAAAGGGGCATTCACTGGCGCAGAAAGCAAACGTGTCGGTAAATTTGAATTTGCTCAGGGCGGAACTCTATTCTTAGATGAAATTGAGTCCATGCCAATGCAGGCACAAATTCGCCTGTTGCGCGTCTTGCAAGAACGCGTCATCGAAAGGGTTGGGTCTAATGGTTTAGTCCCTCTAGATATTCGAGTGATTGCGGCAACTAAAGTCGACCTAAAGAAAGCCGCTGAAGAAGGCACTTTCCGCCAAGACCTCTATTATCGACTCAATGTTGTGACCTTAGATTTACCGCCGTTAAGAAGCCGACAAGAAGATATCCCAGCACTCTTCCACCACTTCTTACTGGTCGCTGCGGCGCGTTATGGCAAGACTGCCCCTGCCCTTCCACAAAAGGAGCTGCACGCGCTTTTGGCTCATGATTGGCCGGGAAATGTTCGAGAATTACGTAACAGCGCTGAACGCTTCATCTTACTAGGGAAATTAGCTCAACTGGGTGATGGTGCGAACTCAGAGAGCCACTCAGACACCAGCATTAGCCTATCGGACCAAGTGGCAGAGTTCGAAAAAGCGGTGATCGAACGCGCGTTGATTGAGAATGAAGGGAGTATAAAATTAACTATGTCTCAATTAAATGTCCCAAGAAAAACGCTTTACGACAAAATGCAGCGTTATCAAATCGACAAAGATAATTTTAAGTAAAACAATAGATTTCGAAGTGAATAATTAAGCTGTGAGATAAAAGAATCAAACACGAAATAAAACGCAAAGCGTAGCTTAATCTGAATGTATATCGAAACTGGCAGAGATAAGGTTCATCTTCCATAATTTATATGTCGACTTTAAGGATAAGTTGCATATGAATGAAAAAACGACCATTCCTGTCATTGTAGATACAGTGCTGATTGATGACCATTATGAAGTAGAAAGAAGATCTGGGCGCGAGCGAAGAAAGAAAAAAGTACGCTGGAAAGGTTATGACAGGCGTTTAAGCGGCACAATAAGGCGCGGGAAAAATAAAGCGATAGATGAAAAGGTGTAACTCTTCATCTATCGCCGTTATTTACATTGATAATGAAACCGTTCGTTACACTAGCCGTGTAACTAAACAGCCCACTACTTGGTTATGATTTCCGGTCCCATCAATGTGGTCGGTAACCATGTAGATACCCACGGCACGTAAGTGACGATAATCAGGAACAGGAACATCACGCCTACCCAAGGCAGTGCCGCTTTCACCACGTTCATCATCGACATCTTGGCGACCCCGGCGGTCACAAACAAATTGAGCCCGACAGGCGGCGTTATCATCCCTATCTCCATGTTCACTACCATCATGATACCTAGGTGGATTGGGTCGATACCGAGTGCAATCGCGATTGGGAAAACCAGCGGAGCAACGATGATCAGCAAGCCTGATGGCTCCATGAACTGCCCACCAATCAAGAGTAAAACGTTTACTACAATCAAAAAGGTGATCGGACCCAAGCCCGCAGATAGCATAGACTCAGTGATCATTTGAGGAATGCGTTCTTCGGTCAGTACATGCTTAAGAATCAGAGCATTGGCAATGATAAACAGCAGCATGATCGTCAGCTTACCTGCATCATAGAGCGTGTCTTTGGTATCTTTGTGGAAGAAGGTTTGGAACACTTTAACCAAAGCAGGCTTTGTATTTTTCTTGTCCGCAAACGGCCCCATATCTTTATAGATAAAGTTGGCAATAAAGAACGCGTATACCGCTGCAACAGCCGCCGCTTCCGTCGGTGTAAAGATACCGCCGTAGATACCACCCAAAATGATGACAATCAGTAGCAGACCCCAACTTGCGTCTTTTGCAGCTGCGAACATCTCACCCCAGCCTACAAATGGCTGTGCAGGAATTTTCTTAATACGTGCTGCAATGTAGATAGCTATCATCAACATCACTCCCGCCAACAGTCCAGGAATCACGCCACCTAAGAACATACGACCGACAGATACATCCGTCGCCGCAGCGTAAACCACCATAACTATAGATGGTGGAATCAAGATACCCAACGTACCCGCGTTACAGATAACCCCTGCCGCGAACTCTTTCGTGTAGCCGTTTTTGATCATACCCGCGATAACAATACTACCGATTGCCACTACCGTTGCTGGAGACGACCCAGATAACGCTGCGAACATCATACACGCCACAACCGATGCCATTGCTAAACCGCCGCGGAACCAACCCACCATTGCAATAGCAAAACGGATAATACGTTTCGCCACACCACCTGTGGACATGAAGCTAGAGGCCAAGATAAAGAAAGGAATCGCTAAGAGAGTGTAGTGGCCTGCAAATGCATTAAACAGCGTTTGTGCAACGGATGCCAAAGAAGCATCTGAATGCATCAATAAGAATATGACGCTTGATAAACCGAGGGAAATCGCAATTGGTACACCGACCAACATGAAAGCAATTACCATTAAAAATAGAAATAACATTGCCATGATTAATCTTCCTTACCGTTAGATTTTGTACCCGACTCGTTCGCCTTGTTTTGCTTAGTCGAATCCAATACCGCTGTCGCGTCTTCATCAGAACCCGCTAGCACGTCTGCTTTCAATGCATCCAGCTCTTCTTCGGCTTCATGCCCCGCAATCATGCGGTCAAGCTTGCCTGTTACGACTTGGTAAGCAACTTGAGCAAAACGGAACGTTAGCATTGCCATACCAATCGGCAGCGCCATATAAGGAATAAAACGTGGCAGTTTCTCGTATCGCTCGCCTTCATTCATCCAGTCGGCAAGGAACTGAAGCATCTCTGGCATTGGAATATCATCGGTCTCGTACCAAGCGCGCTCAGTCGCGAACGGGTACCAGTAATTCCAAGAACCTATAAGAAGTAAGATTGAGAATGCTAGGCAGCTTGTGACGGCGATTAACGCATACACTTTGCGTAGCTTTTCTGGGGCAAGGTTGATGATCACATCAACACCAATGTGGAAGTGTTTTTTAACGCCATAAGATGCGCCCACTAACACCATCCAAGCGAACATGAACACCGTCAGTTCTAGTGCCCATAAGATATTGCCATTGAATGCGTATCGAAATACCACATTGGCAAAAGTAAGTAGCGTCATTGCGCCAAGGAAAAATGCGATTAATGACTCTTCAATCACATCGGTAACTCTTCCGACTTTGGAAAAAAAAGAGGTTTCCAGTGCTGATTCGCTAGAATTTGGCTGTTCCATTTGAGGATTATCCATAATTGACTCCGCTTATAGTTATTTTAATAAGGAGTGGCGAAATGCACGCCACTCCCTTAGCGGTGTTATTGGTTTGAAGCTAACGCTGCATCGATAAGATCTGAACCGATGTCTTTTTCAAACTTCTTCCATACTGGTTGAAGCGCAGTTACCCATGCTTCACGCTGTTCAGGCGTAAGCGTACGAACCTCACCACCAGCTTCGATGATGTTGTTTTTGTTCGCTAGGTTAACTTTTGAAGATTCTGCGTTACGAGTCTCAGACACTTCTTGAACGATTGTGCCAAGTTGCGTACGTACATCTTCAGGTAGGTCTTTCCAGAAGTCGTTCGACGTTACTACCAGGTAATCAAGAATACCGTGGTTAGTTTCTGTCACGCCGTCTTGTACTTCAAAGAACTTCTTACCGTAGATGTTTGACCATGTGTTCTCTTGGCCATCGATAACCTTAGTTTGCAGGCCGCCGTATACTTCTTTAAAAGACATCTTCTGTGGGTTAGCGCCTAGTTGTTCAAACTGAGCCACCAATACGTCTGATGCTTGAACACGGAATTTCAAACCTTTCGCGTCTTCAGGGCTAATAAGAGGTTTGTTCGCCGACATCTGTTTCATACCATTGTGCCAAAACGCTAGACCCTGTAGGCCACGACGCTTCATTGCATTTTTCAGCTTTTCACCAGATTCTGAGTTTTGGAAACGATCAACGGCTTCTACGTCTTCAAATAAAAAAGGAAGGTCAAAAATGCGGTATTTCTTAGTGAACTTCTCAAATTTAGACAGCGATGGCGCCGCCATTTGAACATCACCATTTAACAGGGCTTCCAGTACCTTATTATCATCGTAAAGTGTTGAGTTAGGGAAAACTTGCATACAAGCTTTGCCATTCATTTCCGTGTTTACTCGCTCTTCCAGTAAAGAAGCGGCGATGCCTTTCGGGTGCTTATCGGTATTGGTTACATGACTGAATTTAATTACGATTTCACCAGGGTCACAGTTTGCAGCAGCATTAAAACTGGTGAGCGCCAGAGCAGATACAGACAGTAGGGTAAGAGGCTTAAACATTATTATTCTCCTTAGTAAACAAAGCAGCCCTTCAATGGGAACTGCGTGCTTTCACTAAGGCAATTAGCGCGCCACGTTGATACAAAACATTAACAACCCTTTAACTACAAGGCTTCATCATAGTTGCCAACATCAGTCGCCAGTTGTTTGCAAAATTTAATGGGTGGGAAATGACACATAGAATATTTGTAAATGGGTGGGAGTTGACCAACGTATCACTAATGGATACAGCCGAATGAGGTCTGACCAAGAGCCACATTGCCGATGATGCCTTGAAGTAATTTCAACCTATCCTGTAGAGTGCTGCTCAACTTAGCCAGATTTACCACTCCACTACTTAACAAGAGTTGATACCAATGAGTCAGATCTACCATCACCCAGTACAAATTTACTATGAAGATACCGATCACTCTGGTGTGGTTTATCACCCTAACTTTCTTAAATACTTCGAGCGTGCGCGCGAACATGTCTTGGGCAGCGATAAACTGGCGGAGTTGTGGAATGAGCACGGACTAGGTTTTGCAGTCTATAAAGCCAACATGACTTTTCAAGATGGGGTTGAGTTCGCTGAGATCTGCGACATCCGAACCTCTTTTGAACTCGATGGAAAATACAAAACCTTATGGCGACAAGAGGTTTGGCGTAAAGATGCAACCAAACCTGCCGTGATTGGTGATATCGAGATGGTTTGCCTAGATAAAGACAAACAACTTCAGCCTGTACCCGCAGAAGTATTAAAAGCGATGCTTGGCGACACGAGTTAGCCAATATTACGAATGTCTGAGAGCGAGCCGTGTTCAAGATTAGAAGCTAAAGGTTCTAGTGTAACGAACGTAAACTCAGCCAAGTAGCTTCGATTTGGGGAAGCACTTAATCTCTAATTGCATAGGAAGCGTTGCACCACCAAGCGTCACGGCAAATCGAAACTGGTTATCCAGCCTTCCTAAACTGCATTGCCAATCTGTTGAAGTATTGTCATTTTCAGCAGCATCCAACCCTACACCGTTATGGACAATGATTCCTCCATGTAACTCTGGTCGTAAACCCGACGAATGAACTGGCAGCGTTTGTTGAGTTAGATTGGAAAAATCGAACGAAAAACTTTTCAATGATGTGGCCAACCCCTTACCTGTCGCTTTGATGTACGACTCTTTCAGTGCCCACAAATCAAAAAAACGTTCTCTTTGAGATACCTCATCCAGCTCGAGTAAATCGTTAATCTCAAATTCCGAAAAGTAATGCTTCATGATCGCCGCGATGTTGGTCGAGCTTCTTGCATGTTCTATATCCACCCCAAGCTGTAGTGGTTGCCCTTTCGTTCGGCAGACAGCAATCAGTAAATGATCTTGACTGTGGCTAATATTGAAATTCAGTCCGGTTTTGTGTTGCTGCTCTGCAATCAAGCTTGGTTTGCCTTTTTCACCATACTCAAATCGCCACTCTTCAGCCGTCAAATCAGAGTAGATCGACAGAACCTCTCGTAAGTAGTTACGAACATAGAGCGCTTGGATCTGAGATGAAGGCATTCGATAACGCTCAACCTTAGCGACTTCATCGTCGGTCAGTTTCTGTTTAAGGCACGACACATGATCAGTACCTTCATCCAAATTGCTTAGAGAACAAAGCCACAAATCAACGACTGGTGTTTCCATCTTTTGAGCACTCACTTCTTAAAAATCACTATTCATAAAGCCATCAATAAAACATCAAAACGAACAAATTTAACTCACCTATGTTTTGAGGGAAACATAGAGAATTTGGGCAGGAAACACCCTTCATATGCGGACTTAAAACTAATTTTTCAAATAATAACAAATTAAAACACAGATCACACTTAGCCTTACGGAACAGTCATCTATTAAATGTTACTTACAAAAATCTGACATAGATCTCACCAAGTCAAAAAATAGAGCATAAACACTAAAAAACCACTCATATCCATTAATTATCAATAAGTTAATTGCATTAAAAATACAAAAAACAAAAGTTCAGTAAAATCATCTGGTCTGAACAGATCATAGTGGCCTCTGGGAGCATTGTATCGGCCACTCACCTCGGGTAGCCTGCTCAACCATTAAACAAATTCACACGTTTTTATTGCGGATACCTGCTTTGCATAAAGCAGTACTTTGGACAGGATTTAAATGGACATTAACCTCACATTCGAATACCCCCTTCACGCATGAAACACGTTCTCAACGTCTGCAAGTCAATGAACTTCGCACCCCCTATTTCAGTCAGGTGGCCAACTTTCGGCAGCCTTACTCTTCAGCTGCGTTTGCCCAAATCTGTTTCAGATTTATTTTCGATTCAATTAAAAGCGCAGCCTCAAAACACGACATCGCCCTCAGTGATTTCAAGTGGAGACTCATAATGAGCCAACCCGAAAAAAATACACCGGAATCAGTCGACGACACTCGACTTAATAAACGTCTTAAAGACATGCCTATTGCTATCGTTGGTATGGCAAGCATGTTTGCGAACTCTCGCTACCTAAACAAATTCTGGGATTTGATCAGCGAAAAGATCGATGCAATTACCGAAGTGCCTGATACACACTGGCGCCCAGAAGATTACTACGATTCAGATCGTACTACGCCAGACAAATCTTACTGTAAGCGCGGTGGCTTCCTCCCAGAAGTTGACTTCAACCCTATGGAATTCGGCCTTCCGCCAAATATCCTAGAATTGACTGATACGTCACAGCTGCTATCTCTGATCGTGGCAAAAGAAGTACTTGAAGATGCGAAACTTCCTGAAGGTTACGATCGCGATAAGATCGGTATTACACTCGGTGTAGGCGGTGGTCAGAAGATCGCTCAAAGCTTGAATGCTCGTCTTCAATACCCTGTTTTGAAAAAAGTCTTCAAGAGCAGTGGCATCAACGACGAAGACAGCGAAATGCTGATCAAAAAATTCCAAGACCAATACATCCACTGGGAAGAGAACTCATTCCCTGGTTCATTAGGTAACGTAATTTCAGGTCGTATTGCTAACCGCTTTGACCTTGGTGGCATCAACTGTGTAGTAGATGCTGCGTGTGCAGGTTCTCTAGCCGCAATGCGCATGGCACTGAGCGAGCTGGTTGAAGGCCGCAGTGAAATGATGATCACTGGTGGTGTGTGTACTGATAACTCACCAACCATGTACATGAGCTTCTCTAAAACCCCAGCATTCACTACAAACGAAACCATTCAACCTTTCGACATCGATTCAAAAGGCATGATGATTGGTGAAGGCATCGGCATGGTTGCTCTTAAGCGCCTTGAAGATGCTGAACGTGACGGCGACAGAATCTACTCAGTGATTAAAGGTGTCGGTTCTTCTTCGGATGGTAAGTTCAAGAGTATTTACGCGCCTCGCCCTGAAGGACAAGCAAAAGCACTCAAACGTGCTTATGATGATGCAGGTTTCGCACCGCACACGCTTGGCCTACTAGAAGCGCACGGCACAGGTACTGCAGCAGGCGATGTTGCTGAATTTGGTGGCTTAAACTCGGTATTCAGTGAGAACAATGAAGAGAAGCAACACATTGCGTTAGGCTCTGTGAAATCTCAAATTGGTCACACTAAATCAACCGCGGGTACTGCAGGTTTAATCAAAGCTGCCTTAGCACTGCACCACAAAGTACTGCCGCCAACGATTAACGTATCGGCTCCGAATCCTAAACTGGATATCGAAAACTCGCCGTTCTACCTAAACACACAAACGCGCCCTTGGATGAAACGTGTCGACGGCACACCACGCCGTGCAGGTATCAGCTCATTCGGTTTTGGTGGCACTAACTTCCACGTGGTATTGGAAGAGTACACACCAGAGCACACTCGCGGTGACAAATACCGTCAACGCCAAGTGCCGCAAACTCTGTTATTCAGCGCAGAATCTCGTCAAGCACTGATCAATGAACTTAAACAGGTTTCAACTCAAACTGCAGATGCAGCTTTCAAACTGGAAGCGCTTGCTGAGCAACACGCTCTACGCGAAGTTGACGCTAAGCATGCTCGTCTTGGTTTAGTTGTAACTGACCAAGCAGACCTTCAAGCGCAACTGACTCAAGCGATTCCTATGCTTGAGAGCCAAACCAAAGCACATTGGCAGATGCCAAACGGTACTAGCTACCGTGAGTCAGCACTGATTGCTGAAAACGGCACTAGTAAAGTAGCAGCGCTATTTGCAGGTCAAGGTTCGCAATATCTCAACATGGGTCGCGAGCTTGCTTGTCATTACCCAGAGATGCGCCAACAGCTTGCTCAAGCGGACCAAGTATTTGGTCAGCACAAGAAGACGGCTCTGTCCCAAATTCTATTCCCCATTCCAACCTTCACACCAGAAGCAACCAAAGCTCAAGAAGCGGTGTTAACCAACACGGCCAATGCGCAAAGTGCAATTGGTACTGTGTCTATGGGTCAGTTCGACATCATGACTCAAGCTGGCTTCAAAGCAGACATGGTTGCAGGCCACAGCTTTGGTGAACTAAGCGCACTATGTGCTTCGGGTGTTATCTCGCAAGACGATTACTACCAACTAGCTTTCGCTCGTGGCGATGCGATGGCGGCGACACCTGAACAAGGCGACAGCGGTACTATGTTTGCGGTCATTCTAGACGCAGACAAACTTCCAGCCGTTGAAAGCTGCATCAGCCAATTCGAAGGCGTGAGCATTGCCAACTACAACGCTCCGACTCAATTGGTTATTGCTGGTCCAACAGCAACCGTTCAGCAGGCAGCCCAAGCGCTAACTGAGCAAGGCTTCAAAGCAATTGCTCTGCCAGTATCTGGTGCTTTCCACACCCCGCTTGTTGCTCATGCTCAAAAGCCATTTGCAGCTGCAATTGATAAAGCTTCATTTAGCGCTCCAACGCTGCCGCTTTACTCAAACGCAACGGGCAAACTGCACAGCAAAGACGCTAAAGCGATTAAGAAAGCATTCAAACAACACATGCTGCAATCGGTTCGTTTCAGCGAGCAAATTGAAGCGATGTATGAAGCAGGCGCGCGCGTATTCGTTGAGTTCGGTCCGAAAAACATTCTTCAAAAGCTGGTTGAGAAAACACTGGCTGATAAAAACGAAGAACTTTACGCAATCAGCATCAACCCAAGCCCTAAAGGAGACAGTGACCAACAGCTTCGTTTAGCTGCGGTTCAACTGTGCGTGACAGGTGTTTCATTAGACAACATTGACCCTTACCAAGCTGACATTGCTGAACCTGCAAAGGCATCACCAATGAACATCAAGCTGAATGCAACCAACTACATCAGCCCTGCTACTCGTAAGAAAATGGATCAATCATTGGCTTCGGGCAACGTCACCGAAAAGACTGAGATTGTTGAAGTGAAAGTTGAAGTCGAGAAAATCGTGGAAAAAGAAGTGATTAAAACAGAAATCGTTGAAGTACCTGTGGCTGCTCCTCAAGCTTCAAATGTACAACAGTCAGTTGCAACAGCGCCAAGTGCACAAGCAGCTCAGCAACCTCAAGTGGCACAACCTGCATCGGCGACTATTCAACCAACAGCTTCAGTAACGGTTGATGAGTCTTCACTGCAATCATTCTTCAATGCTCAACAACAAGCAGCAGAAGTACATCAGCAGTTCCTTGCAATTCCTCAGCAATACGGTGACACGTTCAACACCCTAATGTCTGAGCAAGCGAAAATGGCAACAGCAGGCGTAGCAATTCCTGAGAACCTACAGCGTTCTATGGAGATGTTCCACCAGCACCAAGCTGAAACGCTAAAAGCTCACGCTCATTACCTAGAAATGCAAGCGCACAGCAACAACTCAGCACTTAATATGCTGACACAAGGTTCAGTACAAACGGTACAACCAACCTTCGTTGCGCCAGTAAATGCTCAGCCAGTGATTCAAGCTCCAGCTACTCAAACTACTCCAGCAGCTATCGTTCAACAGCCTGTAGCTCAAGTGCAAACAGCTCCTGTACAAGCTGCGCCGGTTCAAAATACAACAGTTCAGAAAGCTCCAGTACAGAAAGCAGCTCCTGCACCACAAGTAGCGGCTCAAGCGGCAGCACAGGTTGCAGCTCAGCCTGTGCCAGTTAAAGCACAACCGGCTCCTGTGGCTGCACCAGTAGCAGTACAATCAGCCGATGCTGAAAAAGTGATGCTAGAAGTGGTCGCTGAGAAAACGGGTTACCCAACGGAAATGCTTGATCTAGAAATGGACATGGAAGCAGACCTTGGTATCGACTCAATCAAGCGCGTAGAAATCCTTGGTACCGTTCAAGACGAAATGCCAAACCTACCTGAGCTGAACCCTGAAGATTTAGCTGAGTGTCGTACTCTTGGCGAAATCGTCGGCTACATGAACAGTAAAAGCATGAACAGCAAGATGCCAGCATCAGCGCCTGTTGCAGCACAGCCAAGCGCAGCCGCTCCTGTTCAAGCAGCAAATGGCCTTGATGCGAAAGTCGTTCAACAAACCATGCTAGAAGTGGTTGCTGAGAAGACAGGTTACCCAACGGAAATGCTTGATCTAGAAATGGATATGGAAGCTGACCTTGGTATCGATTCAATCAAGCGTGTTGAGATTCTTGGTACGGTTCAAGATGAACTGCCTACTCTTCCAGAGCTAAACCCTGAAGACTTAGCTGAGTGTCGCACTCTTGGCGAAATCGTTAACTACATGAACAGCAAGCTTCCAGCTTCGGCTCCTGTAGTCGCTCAAACTGCAACAACTTCAGTGCAAGCAACTAGCGGACTAGATGCAGCTGTTGTTCAGAAGACGATGTTAGAAGTGGTAGCAGAGAAGACGGGCTACCCGACTGAAATGCTAGATCTAGCAATGGATATGGAAGCCGACCTTGGTATCGATTCAATCAAGCGTGTTGAGATTCTTGGTACGGTTCAAGATGAACTACCGACTCTTCCAGAACTAAACCCTGAAGACTTAGCTGAATGTCGCACTCTAGGCGAAATCGTAGCCTACATGAACAGCAAGCTTCCAGCTTCTGCTCCAGTAGCAGCTCAAGCATCTGCGCCAGCAGTATCAAACGGTTTAAACGCCGAGCAAGTTCAAAGCACAATGTTGAGCGTAGTAGCGGATAAAACGGGCTACCCAACAGAAATGCTCGACCTAGCAATGGACATGGAAGCTGACCTTGGCATCGACTCAATCAAACGTGTTGAGATCCTTGGTACGGTTCAAGACCAACTACCAACCTTGCCAGAGCTAAACCCTGAAGACCTAGCTGAGTGTCGTACTCTGGGTGAAATCGTTGCTTACATGAATACTAAAAGCATGAACAGCAAGCTAGGCGCGAATGAAGCTCCTAACGCAGCGCCTGCTCCAGAAGCAGCTACAGCCTCAGTAGAAAGCGCAAGCAATGACCTAAACCCTGCTCATGTTCAATCAACAATGATGGAAGTGGTTGCCGACAAAACAGGCTACCCAGCAGAAATGCTCGACCTCGCGATGGACATGGAAGCAGACCTTGGTATCGACTCTATCAAACGCGTTGAAATTCTAGGTACGGTTCAAGACCAACCGCCAACGCTGCCAGAGCTAAACCCTGAAGACCTAGCTGAGTGTCGTACGCTTGGTGAAATCGTTACTTATATGCAAAGCAAGCTATCCGCAGCTGCACCCGTAGCGACTCCAAAAGCTGAATCAGTAACGCCTATCGCAGAAACAGCGACAGCGGAACTTCCTCCACACAATGAGGTGGCGCTAAAAAAGCTACCAGCGGCAGATAAACTCGTCGATTGTTTCTCAAAAGACGCTTGTGTCGTGATCACAGATGATGGTCACAACGCTGGTGTTCTAGCAGAAAAGTTGACCGCTAACGGCATTCAAGTTGCTGTAGTGCGTAGTGCTCTTTCTGCCGCGTCACCTTTAAACAGTGAAATCGCAAGCTACACACTCAACAGCATCGATGATGCTGGTGTGACTGCGGTGATTAACGACATCGAAGCAGACCTGAAAACGTCGAATAAAGTGATTGCTGGCTTCATTCACCTACAAGCTATCGTTGATGCAAAACAAAGCAACGAGCAAGCGGTCAACTTGAATGCAGACTCAAGAGCTTCACTAACCACAGCGTTCTTATTCGCGAAGCACCTAAATGGTCAGCTGAATACCGTTTCTGGTCGCAGTGTGTTCTTCACACTAAGCCGTATCGACGGTGGCTTTGGTTACCTAGATACTAAGCAATTGATGAATGCGGAACTTAACCAAGCCGCGCTGTCTGGTCTAACTAAGACACTAAGCCATGAATGGTCAAACGTATTCTGCCGTGCATTGGATGCTGACGCTTCTATTGATGCTCGTCACCTAGCTGAAGCTATCACAGGTGAACTGTTCGATATCGATACCAACACGGTTGAAATCGGCCTTAGCCATGCGGAAAACGGTGAATCTGGTCGTGCAACATTGATTGCTGCAACACCAGGTGCTGCACAAACCAAAAACACAGGCGCTCAACTCACCAAGAGCGACAAAGTTCTTGTGACGGGTGGTGCTAAAGGCGTGACGTTTGAATGCGCACTGACGCTTGCTAAGCAATGTAAGTCTCATTTCATTCTTGCAGGTCGTAGTAAGCATATTACTTCAGCTGAGCTACCTCAGTGGGCACAAGGTAAGCAAGAGAAAGAGCTAAAACCAGCGGCTATCGCTCACCTACAAGCAACAGGTGAAAAACCAACGCCTAAGAAAGTTGATGCCTTGCTAAAACCGGTATTGAGCAGCCTTGAAATCAACGCAGCACTTGCCGCTTTCAACGAGATTGGCGCGAGCGCTGAATACCTAAGCCTAGATGTATCGAACCATGAGTCAGTAGCGAAAACGCTGGCGAATTTCGACGGCATCACTGGTCTTATCCACGGTGCAGGCGTACTGGCTGACAAGCACATTCAAGATAAAACACTTGATGAACTGAACATGGTTTACGGCACGAAAGTGGGCGGACTAGAAGCGGTTCTTGGTGGTCTTGATAGCAGTAAGCTAAAACTGATTGCGATGTTCTCTTCGGCGGCGGGTTTCTACGGAAACACAGGCCAAAGCGATTACTCAATGTCTAATGAGATCCTGAACAAAGCGGCTCTACAGTTGTCTGCGCGTAACCCTCAAGCGAAAGTGATGAGCTTCAACTGGGGACCGTGGGACGGTGGCATGGTAAACGCAGCACTGAAACGTATGTTTACAGAGCGCGGCGTGTACGTGATTCCTCTTCAGGCGGGTGCAGAGCTATTTAGTTCTCAACTACTGAACGAAACTGGCATTCAATTGCTGGTTGGTACGAGCATGCAAGGTTCTGACAACAAGGAAGCTGCTGTAAAAAAGCTTAATGCGGAGTCTGTGCATCTTGCAAAGAGTCCGCTAAATACAAGCATCACTGTGACACGTCATCTTGATCCAAAGGCATTGCCTTTCATTCAAGATCACTGCATTGCCGGTAACCCAGTGTTACCGACAGTGTGTGCCATCCAATGGATGCGTGAAGTCGCAGAGCAACTGTTAGGGGTGAACGTTAGCGTTCACAACTACAAACTGCTGAAAGGTGTGATTTTTGATACTGATGAAGTGAAAGAGCTGAAACTGGTTCTTTCCTCTGATGCTAAATCAAAAGATCAGCTAAAAGCAGTAATCAGCTGCCAAGGACGACCACAGTATCAAGCTCAGTTGCAAGTTGCCTCTGTGCAAATGTCTGAAGATGTTCAACAAGCGTCGACAAAACGCTTTGAAGCCAGCACTTCAGCACCTGTAACAACGGCACAAGCTCTATACAGTGACGGCACTCTGTTTCATGGACCAAGATTGCAAGGTATTACCTCAGTTGAGCGCTTTGACGACTTAGGCTTATTGGCTCAGTGCCAGTTGCCTCAGATTGAAAACAGCGACTGCGGATCATTTATTCCTAAGCAAGGCTTTGGCGATAGCCAACCATTTGCTGAAGATTATCTGTTGCAAGCCATGTTGGTATGGGCTCGATTGAAATACGGCGCGGCAAGCCTACCGTCTGCAATCGGTGAGTTTGTGTGTTACGCACCGATGCACAATGGTGACCAAGGTTGGCTAGAACTGAGCGTGATAAAAAGCACGACTCGTTCACTGCAAGCTGATATCTCGCTTTACCACCAAGATGGTCGTTTAAGCGCAGTAATGAAAGGTGCCAAAGTCACCATCAGCAAGAGCTTAAATGACGCATTTTTGCCAAAATCTAGCTCAGCAGTGCCGAAGAAAGAAGCGACTAAGAACCCAGAAAAGGAGCAATTGTCATAGTGACTGTTCCTACTAATAAAGCGATGCCATTGCGCATCGCTCTTTTAGCTCAGCCAGCAAACGCGGCTGAGCTTTCTGCCGACTTATTTCCCTCGTTCCCAGAGATGATAACTGTTGTGGTTGATGGCAATTTTAATCAAGCACTTGCTCACGCCATCGAGACAGTCAATCAAGGTAATGTCGTTAAGCTCTGTTTGGATCATCACTCACCATCATTGTTGATGTTAAGTGCGCTGAATGCTGCTCAGAATAAGATTCACCCACACGCGAATTTGGCGAGCTTTGTAGATACAGCTACCGGAAATAGCATTCAGCTAGCTCTGGATATTGCACGCCGCCCCGCTTCAGATTTAAGTCATCAACAGCAACACTCTGACTTATCGGCTTCGCAGCAGTTTGATGAATTGTTGAATATAGTTAATGCGATATCGAGCCGTTCATTACCGAGCCATTCATTACCTAACCATTACTGGTTCACTGAGCCAAACAAAGCACGTGTTGCTGCGTTAACTTTCAGTGACGATAGCCCAAAAGCCACCAGCCTGATATTGACTCAAGCGACCGGTTTGCACGAGCCAAAGCCATTGCTATCCAGCGAGAGTTTGATGTTTGTGGTTTCTGGCTGCGAGCAAACTGAATTGGTTTCTCAGTTGGCCTCACTAAGAGCTGAGCTTAAATGCGTTAGTGATTCGGCAGACAGAGAACTTGCTATCGCCAGCTTGATGTATTCAAACCTAAGTCATTTCCAAAGCGCTCAACACAATGCTGACTGTGGTGCGAATATCGTGATTCAGGCGGCTTCAATCGATGCTGCACTGCAAGAGATCACAGCGCTAGAAAATGCGTTGCCAAAAATAATGGCTGACAATAGCCAATACAAGACTCCATCAGGCAGTTGTTTCTCACCAAAGCCTCAAAGCAAAGGTGGCGTTGCATTTGTTTACCCTGGTGTTGGCACGGTTTATCCCGGTATGTTGCGCGATTTTCACCACCATTTCCCACAGTTATTTGCTCGTTTAGAACGTGAGGGTAACTTGAAAGAGATGCTGCAGGCAGAGAAAACCTACGCTGAAGATTCGCAAGAAATGTCGCTTAGTGAATTGGCAATTGCCGGTGTAGGCAGTAGTTACCTGTTAACACAACTGCTATGTGATGAATTCAAAGTGCAGCCAGATTTCGCTTTGGGTTACTCCAAGGGTGAGGCTTCCATGTGGGCCAGCTTAAATGTTTGGAAAAACCCACATGCGCTGATTGAGATGACTCAAACTAGCCCTATTTTCACCACGGCAATTTCTGGCGAACTCACTGCAGTGCGTCAAGATTGGCAGCTGAACGGCGACGAAAGCATCCAATGGAACAGCTTTGTGGTTCGCAGTGATGCGCAAGCGATTGAGGCTCTGTTACCAGAGTTTCCACGCGCTTATCTCGCTATCATCCAAGGTGACACTTGCGTACTGGCAGGTTGTGAAAGCACATGTCGTGCATTGCTCAAAAAACTGGGTAAACGTGGCATTGCCGCGAATCGTGTTACCGCAATGCACACCACACCAGCATTGAGCCAACATAGCCAAGTGCGTAAGTTTTACACGCAACCACTGTTCGACGAATTGCCAAAGCATATCCGCTTTATCAGCGCAGCAGGTCTAACGACGGGCGCACCAATCAATATCGACAGCGACAGCATCGCCCTTTCAATTGCCGATACTTTCTGTTCGACGCTGGATTTCACCGCGTTGATCCAGAGTGTGCGTCAGCAAGGTGCTCGTCTGTTTGTCGAAGTAGGTGCCGATCGTCAAACCAGCACATTGATCGACAAGATCAATCGTAGCGACAACGTAGCCGACCAGCACTGCACAATCGCTTCCAATGCCAAGGGTGGTGACGATATTGTCACGCTCATCAAGTGTATTGGCCAGCTCATTACTCATCAAATTCCACTGTCTGTCGAGCCACTTATTCAAGGGCTAGAACAACAGATCACCGCCGCTAAGCAATTACGTGGTGTGCCTCAAGGCAGCGCAGTGAATCATCAAGGAGAGCTAGTATGAGTTCTCAATCGAACCAGTATCAGGCTCAAACTAAGAATAAGCAGCAAGTGAAGTGCAATAAGATCGCGATTGTTGGTATTGCTAACCAGTATCCAGAAGCGGATACGCCAAAAGACTTTTGGCAAAACTTGCTCAATAAAAAAGATTCTCGCACCACATTAAGCGCTGAAAAGTTAGGTGCTAAACCTGAAAGCTATCAGGGCGTGCAAGGCGAATCAGACCGCTTTTACTGTGATAAAGGCGGCTACATCGAAAACTTCAATTTCGACAGCAATGGCTACCGCTTAACAGCTGAGTCATTCAACGGTGTTGACCAAAGTTTCCTATGGGCTTTGGACACCAGTCGTAAGGCTTTAGTCGACGCTGGCATTGATCTGAATGCCGATGTTTTAGAGCGCACAGGCGTGATCATGGGTGCCCTTTCGTTCCCAACCACACGCTCAAACGACTTGTTTCTGCCGATATATCACTCGGTGGTCGAGAAAGCACTACAAGCTAAATTGGCTAATGACCAGTTTTCACTGCTACCAACCAATGAAACCGCTCAAGACCTCAACCCGATCAACGGCGCTGCTGCACATAACGCCTCTAAGTTAGTGGCTGATGCATTGGGTTTAGGCAACGTCCAACTTAGCCTAGATGCCGCATGTGCAAGTTCCGTGTATTCATTGAAGTTAGCGTGTGATTACTTGAACACGGGCAAAGCCGACATGATGTTGGCGGGCGCAGTATCCGGTGCTGACCCATTCTTTATCAACATGGGTTTTTCCATCTTCCACGCTTACCCTGACCACAGTGTGTCGGTTCCGTTTGATAGCAACAGTAAAGGTCTATTTGCTGGCGAAGGTGCCGGTGTTTTAGTCCTAAAACGTTTGGCTGATGCAGAGCGTGATGGCGACAACATCTACGCAGTCGTCAGTGGAATCGGCTTGTCGAACGATGGCCGTGGTCAGTTCGTATTAAGCCCAAATAGCAAAGGACAAGTCCAAGCCTTTGAACGCGCTTACGAAGCTTCTAACCTAACACCAGACAGCATCGAAGTAATTGAGTGTCACGCAACCGGCACACCGTTAGGTGACAAGGTTGAGCTAACCTCAATGGAACGTTTCTTTGCTGACAAACTGAATGGTTCTAACCCGCCATTGATTGGCTCTGCGAAGTCCAACCTCGGTCACTTACTGACTGCGGCGGGTATGCCGGGGATCATGAAGATGATTTTTGCGATGAAAGAAGGTGTTCTTCCGCCAAGTATTAATTTGGACAAGCCGCTATCGTCGCCAGAAGGTTTATTTGGCTCACAGACGCTACCAACGCAAGTTCAACCTTGGCCAAGTAAAGCGGGCAACTCAGAGCGCTGTTCGGGTGTTTCTGTATTTGGTTTCGGTGGTTGTAACGCACACTTACTGCTTGAAGCGTACTCAGATAAGAGTCATGTAAACCAGACTCTAGAGTCGGCATCTCCAAGCCTACAGCCGTCTAATTTAAGCATTACTGGCCTAGCGTCTCACTTCGGTTCTCTGCAAAGCATCAACGCGCTGAGCACTGCGATTGAAACCAACAACGATGCTTTCATTGCTTTGCCTAAGAAGCGCTGGAAAGGTTTAGACCAACATCCAGAACTGCTGAATCAGTTTGGTTTACACGGCATTCCAAACGGGGCTTACATCGATCAATTCGACCTCGATTTCCTACGCTTCAAAGTACCGCCGAATGAAGATGACCGTTTGATCTCTCAGCAGTTGCTACTGATGAAAGTTGCAGACGAAGCGATCAAAGATGCCAAGCTTGTGGCAGGCCAAAAGGTTGCAGTACTGGTAGCGATGGAAACTGAGCTTGAGATGCACCAATTCCGTGGACGCGTAAACCTGCATAGCCAATTGGCTGACAGCTTTGCCAACATGGGTATTGAGCTAACACAAGACGAATACCAATCGCTAGAAACCATCGCGATGGACAGTGTGATGGACGCAGCCAAACTGAACCAATACACCAGTTTCATCGGCAATATCATGGCTTCGCGCATCTCTTCATTATGGGACTTTAATGGCCCTGCCTTTACGATTTCAGCCGCCGAACAGTCAGTTGCTCGTTGTGTCGATGTCGCGCAAAACCTGATGTCGCAAGAATCCATGGATGCAGTCGTGATTGCAGCCGTCGACCTAAGCGGCAGTGCGGAACATGTGATTCTGAAGAACAGCGTGAGCCCAGTGTCGCTTGATCCAAAATTCGGACAACCGCAAGACGGCAGTTGGAATGTGGGCGAAGGCGCAGGTGCAATTGTTCTTGTGGAAGAAGGTCGAGTCGCGAGCAACCAAGACACAGCTTACGGCAGCATTAACGCCTTGGCCTTTGGCTCAAGCGAGCGTAACAACGCCGTTGTTGATGAGTTACTGACTCAAGTCGGTATGAGCTCAAACGATGTTTCTCTGCTTGAGCTTAACCATGCACCTGAGTCTTTGTCACACGAGCTTGTATCTCTCAACTTAGAAGTTACCAAGACCACTCAAGCGAGCCAACGTGTTGGTCACTGCTCTGCAGCTTCTGGCATGGCAAGTCTGCTACACGGTCTCCTCAACCTGAACCTTGAGTCTCTGAATCCAAATATCAGCTCTAAGAGCGCGATTGTTGCCAACATCAGCGAAGGACAATGTTCACAGCTGCTACTAAGCCAGTCGAGTGTTGAATCTCAGTCACTTTCCGTTCGTTTAAGCAATGAACTGGCGAGCGATGCTAAACGTCAATTGGTTAAGCAAGTGACTCTTGGTGGTCGCGATATCTATCAACATATTGCCCAAACCCCAGTAACCAACTTAGCAACGATTCAACAGAAAGCTTCTGGTAAACGAGCGGCAAGAGTGGCGTTAATTCCAACGACAGCAAGCATTCAAGCAGCGATTGCGCAAAAAGAGTTAGAGAAGAAAGCACTAGCGCAAAACGCGGTAGAACCAGTAATCGAAACTCCTAAATCAGTATCCCCTACTCTGGCGCCAACTCGCCACAGTCAGCTAACAGGTAACCACAGCAATATGACTCATGTCCTATCCGCTAAAAATGGCGCGTCTCAAATCGACGCTAAGACGGATGCAGCATTACAGCCGTCTGTAACACCACACAACCAAGCTTTTGCTCAAAATCAGCAAGCAGCTCAACAGGTACACAAAGCATTCCTGCACACTCGTGCCCAAGGCATGCAGATGGCTGATGCGCTATTAAAAGCACAGCTAAACGCAGTGACGTCTGGTTTAGATAGCTCAGCCGAAACACCAGCTCAGGTTCAGTCAGTACCAGTAAACGCACTTGCGACACCTGCACCAGTAAAACCTATCCGTAAACCATGCATTTGGGATTACGATGATCTGGTTGAATACGCTGAAGGCGACATCGCCAATGTATTTGGCCCTGACTACGCGATCATCGATAGCTACTCGCGCCGCGTTCGCCTACCAACTACAGACTACCTATTGGTATCTCGTGTTACTAAGCTCAACGCGACAGTGAATGAGTACAAGCCAAGCACTATGACCACAGAGTACGACATCCCAGTTGATGCGCCGTATCTTGTTGATGGTCAAATCCCTTGGGCAGTGGCGGTAGAATCAGGTCAGTGTGACCTCATGCTGATCAGCTACTTAGGCATTGATTTCGAAAACAAAGGCGAACGTGTTTATCGCCTGCTTGATTGTACGCTGACCTTCCTTGGCGACTTGCCTCGTGGTGGCGATACGCTGCGTTACGACATCTCAATCAACAGCTTTGCTCGCAATGGCGACACGCTACTGTTCTTCTTCTCGTACGAATGTTTCGTTGGCGACAAGATGATCCTGAAAATGGATAACGGTTGTGCGGGCTTCTTCACTGATGAAGAGCTAGCCGATGGCAAGGGCGTGATTCACACTGAAGATGAAATCAAGGCTCGTAAACTTGCCACTAAGCAACGTTTCGACCCTATGTTGCACTGCCCTAAAACCCAGTTTAACCACCAAGAACTGCGCCACCTACTGACTGCAAACATTGCAGAGTGTTTTGGCCCGACTCACCAATCTGATCGCCACCAGCCTTCTTTGTGCTTCAGCGCAGAGAAGTTCATGATGATCGAAAAGGTTAGCCGTGTTGAACCGCAAGGTGGCACATGGGGACTTGGTCTGATTGAAGGTCACAAACAGCTAGAGCCTGAGCACTGGTACTTCCCTTGTCACTTCAAAGATGACTCAGTAATGGCTGGCTCTTTGATGGCAGAAGGTTGTGGTCAACTGCTGCAATTCTTCATGATGCACCTTGGCATGCACACGCTTGTTCAAAATGGTCGTTTCCAACCGCTTGAAAATGCCCCTCAACAAGTACGCTGTCGTGGTCAAGTTCTACCACAATCGGCAGAACTGACTTACCGCATGGAAGTGACCGAGATTGGTCTAAGCCCTCGCCCATACGCGAAAGCTAACATCGATATTTTACTGAATGGCAAAGTGATTGTTGATTTCCAAAACTTGGGTGTGATGATCAAAGAAGATGACGAATGTACTCGTTACCTGCCTTCTTTAGAAACAGCTGTCGCGACCCCTGTTATCGAAAACTTGGGCCATAAAAGCTTGGGCCATACGCCAGCAGTGAACCAACAAGCTTCAGCGAATGCACCACTGATGGCGCAAATTGAAGACCTAGAAACAACGCCAAATAAAGGCGTGATTCCTCTTCAACACGTTGAAGCGCCGGTAACGCCTGATTACCCGAACCGCACACCCGATACGGTTCCGTTCACCCCTTATCACATGTTCGAATTCGCGACTGGAGATATCGAAAAATGTTTCGGCCCTGACTTCTCTATCTACCGTGGAATGATTCCACCACGTACTCCGTGTGGCGACTTGCAGTTAACCACTCGTGTCGTAGAAATCGACGGTAAGCGTGGCGACTTCAAGAAACCGTCATCGTGTATCGCAGAATACGAAGTGCCAGAAAATGCATGGTACTTTGATGAAAACAGCCACCATACCTTGATGCCTTATTCGGTGTTGATGGAGATTTCACTGCAGCCAAACGGCTTCATCTCTGGCTACATGGGCACCACACTAGGCTTCCCAGGTGAAGAACTGTTTTTCCGTAACCTAGACGGCAGCGGCAAAATGCTGCGTAACGTCGACTTGCGTGGCAAAACGATCACCAATGATTCTCGCCTGCTTTCAACCGTAATGATGGGCACCAACATCGTACAGAGCTTCAGCTTCGAACTGAGTACTGACGGCGTGCCTTTCTACCAAGGTACAGCGGTATTTGGTTACTTCAAAGGCGCAGCACTGAAAGACCAACTTGGTTTGGACAACGGTAAAGTGACTCACCCTTGGCACGTTGATAACAACCGCACGCCGGATGTAAACATCAATCTGCTAGACAAAACGACGCGTTACTTCAATGCACCTGTTTCTGCCACTGGCGAAGTGCAAGAGCACTACCAACTGGCTGGCGGTCGTTTGAACTTTATCGATACGGTACAGATCACCAGCGATGGTGGTAAAGATGGCCTAGGTTACCTATACGCTGAGCGTACGATTGACCCAAGCGATTGGTTCTTCCAGTTCCACTTCCATCAAGATCCGGTAATGCCAGGCTCTCTAGGTGTCGAAGCGATCATCGAGTTAATGCAAACCTATGCGCTAAACAAAGATCTTGGCGCTGGTTTCCGCAATCCGAAATTTGGTCAAATCCAATCGGAAGTGAAATGGAAATACCGTGGTCAGATTAACCCTTTGAACAAACAGATGTCTCTGGATGTACACATCACTGCAATCAAAGACGAAGACGGCAAACGCATCATCGTTGGCGACGCAAACCTGAGCAAAGATGGTCTGCGTATTTACGAAGTGAAAGACATTGCGATTTGTATCGAAGAAGCCCCTGCGAACGATAAAGCATAAGCCGCCATTAGTGACAGAGACAGAGACAGAGAACTAGGAAAGAATTAATTATGACAACTCAAACCACTATCAATAACGAAAAGCTATCTCCGTGGCCTTGGCAGATTGAAGAGAACACAACTCACTTTGATAACGCGGCAATGTCGACAATTTTGAAAGATTTAAGCCTTGCTTGTTACGTAGTGAACCACCCAGAAAAAGGGTTAGGTGTTAGCCAACAAGCAGAGATTGCATCGGGTGATTCAGCAAGTTCAGCGAACAACCAACCAGTTAGCGCCTTTGCTCCTGCTCTTGGTACACAAAGCCTAGGCGACGAAGATTTTCGTCGCTGTCACGGCGTGAAATACGCTTACTATGCGGGCGCAATGGCAAACGGCATTTCATCTGAAGAGTTGGTGATTGCGCTTGGCCAAGCTGGCATTCTTTGTTCATTTGGCGCGGCGGGCTTAATCCCGTCTCGCGTTGAGCAAGCGATCAACCGTATTCAAGCAGCACTGCCAAACGGTCCTTATGCGTTTAACCTGATTCACAGCCCAAGCGAACCCGCGCTAGAGCGCGGCAGTGTTGAACTATTTTTGAAGCACAAAGTGAAAACCGTTGAGGCTTCAGCATTCTTAGGTTTAACACCGCAAATCGTTCACTACCGTGCCGCTGGCCTTAGCCGCGATGCACAAGGTGAGATTCAGATTGGCAACAAGGTTATTGCTAAGGTAAGCCGTACTGAAGTCGCGAGTAAGTTCATGCAACCAGCTCCAGCTAAAATGCTGCAAGCTTTGGTTGATGAAGGCCGAATCACAGCAGAACAGATGGAACTGGCACAGCTGGTTCCTATGGCTGATGACATTACTGCAGAAGCCGATTCTGGTGGTCATACCGATAACCGTCCACTGGTTACCTTACTGCCAACGATTCTTGCACTGAAAGAGCAAATCCAAGCACAGTACCAATTCAAAACTCCGCTACGTGTCGGTTGTGGTGGTGGCGTAGGTACGCCTGACGCTGCTCTAGCGACGTTTAACATGGGTGCGGCATACATTGTTACCGGCTCTATCAACCAAGCGTGTGTTGAGGCTGGCGCGAGCGAACACACTCGTAAGCTGCTTTCGACAACCGAAATGGCTGACGTGACTATGGCTCCGGCAGCAGACATGTTCGAAATGGGCGTGAAACTGCAAGTGGTTAAGCGCGGCACCTTGTTCCCAATGCGTGCCAACAAACTTTATGAGCTATACACTCGCTACGACTCAATTGAAGCGATTCCAGTAGAAGAGCGTCTGAAACTTGAGAAGCAAGTCTTCCGTTCAACACTGGATGACATTTGGGCAGGGACTGTGGCGCACTTTAACGAGCGCGATCCAAAACAGATTGAGCGAGCTGAAGGCAATCCTAAACGTAAAATGGCACTGATCTTCCGTTGGTACTTAGGGCTTTCTAGCCGTTGGTCAAACACAGGTGAACAAGGTCGTGAAATGGATTACCAAGTATGGGCAGGCCCTGCACTTGGCGCATTCAACGCATGGGCAAAAGACAGCTACCTAGATGATTACCAACAGCGTAATGCGGTTGATCTTGCTAAGCATCTGATGCACGGTGCTGCCTACTTAGCTCGTGTTAACCTGCTGACTTCGCAAGGCATCAAGCTTGATCCAGAACTAGCACGATGGAAGCCAACTCAAAGAATGGCGTAAATGACCTAAATGGACTGGTTGACGAGTAACTAATTACTCAGCGACAGGAAACAAAAAAGCGACCTTATCGGGTCGCTTTTCTTTTGGTTGTTCTTGCCAGGCTCGCTACAAAATTAAGACTTCTGCATACGCTTTTTCAAGCGCGCTAAATCAATTGCACTTGAGCGTACAGTAAGCTTGATGCATTCGTAGTCGTATTCTTCCTTCACCACACTCATGTTTGAGCGAATCTCACCGATAATGCCTTGTCCAGAATAAGGAATCGTGATCTCTTCTTCGATCATGCCTTGTTCAGCCACACCCACAATGTACTTGTGTAGTTTGGTGATATCGAGCGGGTCACGAGTCGAGGTCAGCATTGCATCTGGGAATTCTTCAATCAGCTCTAACTGTTCTTCTTCGCTCAATCTATCGCACTTGTTCAGTACCAATAGTTTTTCGCTGCCTTCAACGCCCACTTGCGCTAATACTTCGTGTACCACATCAAGCTGTGCGCGGAATGAAACATCAGAAGCATCAACCACATAAAGCAGTAATGAAGCATCATGCGCTTCTGCTAGTGTTGAGTGGAATGAAGCAACCAGATCGTGTGGCAGTTTCTTGATGAAACCCACCGTATCTGACACTAAGATACGCGGCTGAGTGATCGGCTGAAGTGCACGAACCGTGGTATCTAAGGTCGCGAATAGCTTGTCTTCACCACTCACTTCTGTTGCGGTCATTGCACGCATCATCGAAGATTTACCCGCGTTGGTGTAACCAACTAGAGCAACAGTGAAAAGCTCCGAACGCTGAGTGCGTCGGTTCTTCATTTCGTCTTGTACGCTAACCAGCTCACGCTTAAGTGCAGCAATTTGGTCACGTACTTTACGGCGGTCTAGCTCTAGTGAAGTTTCCCCTGCACCCTGACCCATTTGACGCTCTTTATCACCGTCGGCCGTCTCACGCAGTCGAGGCACTAGGTAGTTTAGTCGAGCGATTTCAACTTGCAGACGTGCGGTACGAGTACGAGCATGACGGCTGAAGATCTCAATGATGATACCAGTACGGTCAAACACCTCGACACCCAAGTGAGCTTCTACATTACGCAGTTGAGATGGGCTCAAATCACAGTCGAATACCACTACGTCAGCAGTACCAAACTCCACGTCTTCAGATGGAAGATCATCAAAATCTAACTCATCGATACCAGCACGAAAATCAAAAGACTCATCGATAAAATCTTCATCTTCGGCTTCTTCAATCGAACCTTGGTAACCGGTTAAGTGTGCAATTTCTGCAAGCTTACCTGCGCCCAACACGTTTTGTCGTTGTGTTGAACTGTGGTGCTGTGATTGTGTACCGACCACTTTAAACCCTAGGGTTGTTACTAAGCGAGCAAGTTCGGCAAGAGACTCTTTTGCTTCGTCACCTTTGAAGTCCGGTGTCGTAATAGAAATAAGTAAAGCGTTACTAGCTGAGGGTTTTGCTGTTAGTTTCATGTATTCTTCTGTTTATGCACTAATGTGCAACCTAATATTTGGTCTAAAGTAGCGCGATCCTACGCTGTTCTCGGTCAGCTTTATAGAGCTAACGGAGGCTAATTAGCGATATTATTGCAGTTAATCCATTTATCTCGTTTATCCCTCTGTTTTCGTGAGGAAATAAAACAGGCTAAAACACAAAAAAGACAGCATCACGTTACTTATTAGTAATTAGTGATACTGCCTTTGCTTAAGCTTAGACTCTCATTGAGCTACTGTCTCAAAAACTAAAAATCAATTCTCGCTTCAGTCTGAGCATCAAAGAATACCGCCTTTGATAAGTCAAAATGCAGCGGCGCCATTTGCCCAACTGACACTTCAAATTCTGGCGACAAGCGACATGCCACTTCTTGGTCGTTCACTTTCACCATCGCAATCGTATCTGGCCCTGTTGGTTCTAGCACTTCTAACTGCAAGTCTAGCTTGGTCGTTGCCGACACATCTTCACTTTCCTGCTCGGTAATATGTTCAGGGCGCAGGCCAATCACCACTTCTTTGCCATCTTGCTCACGCATGCTTTGTGGTAATCGAATGTGGTGCTCTTGCTCAGCTGTACCCGTTACTTTGATGATCGGATTCTGCTCATCATCCAAATCCACCATGGTCTTAATGAAGTTCATAGATGGTGAACCCATAAAGCCCGCCACGAACATGTTATTTGGCTTGGTGTAGATCTCTTGCGGCGTACCGAGTTGCTGCAGTTCACCATCTTTCATCACCGCAATACGGTCAGCCAAGGTCATCGCCTCGATTTGGTCATGGGTCACGTAGACAATGGTGGTGTTCAGCTTTTGGTGCAGACGTTTGATCTGGTGTCGCATCTCGACACGTAGCTTGGCATCCAAGTTAGAAAGCGGCTCATCGAACAGATACAGCTTAGGACGACGCGCCAAAGCGCGCCCCATAGCGACACGTTGACGCTGACCACCAGATAGCTGCGATGGTTTACGATCAAGCAGTTGTTCGATTTGTAGCATTTCAGCGACGCGATTCACTTCTGCGTCGATTTCGTCTTGTGGCATCTTGCGGATCTTCAAGCCGAAGGCGATATTGCCGCGTACCGTCATGTTTGGGTAAAGTGCGTACGACTGGAATACCATCGCGATGTCGCGGTCTTTAGGTTCAACCTGGGCCACGTCAACACCATCAATCACGATTTCACCCGAGCTAATATTTTCTAGCCCAGCAATGGTGTTCATTAGGGTGGATTTTCCACACCCCGAAGGGCCGACAAGTATCAAGAACTCCCCCGAATCGATACTGATGTCGATGCCCTTTAACGTTTCGTTGTCCGCGTTGCGATAGGTTTTACGGATCTGTTTTAAATCTAATGTTGCCATGGGTAATTATCCTTTTACTGATCCTGCCGTTAGGCCACGAACAAAATATTTTCCTGCGAAGACATACACCAACAGCGTTGGCAGCGCGGCGATGATCGCGGCAGCCATATCAACGTTGTATTCTTTAACGCCCGTGCTGGTGTTGACTAGGTTGTTTAATGCCACGGTGATCGGCTGAGTTTCTGAGCCCGAATACACCACCCCGAACAAGAAATCATTCCAGATTGCGGTGAACTGCCAGATCACCGTCACCATGATGATTGGCGTTGAGATCGGTAATAAGATCTTGAAGAAAATGGTAAAGAAGCCTGCACCATCCAGTTTTGCCGCTTTGATCAATTCATCAGGAATCGAGATATAGAAGTTACGGAAAAACAGGGTCGTAAACGCCATGCCGTAGATAACGTGCACAATCACCAAGCCGATGGTTGTGTTCGCTAGCCCCATCTTGCCGAGCATGGTTGCCATTGGTAGTAGCACCACTTGGAACGGAATGAAGCAACCAAACAACAGTAAGCTGAAGAACAGATTCGAGCCTCGGAATTGCCATTTCGTCACTACATAACCATTGAATGCACCGAGCAATGTTGAAATCGCAACCGCAGGAATCACCATTTGGAACGAGTTCCAGAAGTAGCCTTTGATGCCTTCACATTTCACGCCCGTACAGGCGGTGTCCCACGCTTTATACCAAGCATCAAACACCCACTCTTTCGGTAAGCTCATCAAGTTACCTGCCTTAATGTCTGGCAGAGTTTTGAATGAGGTCAGCGCCATGACAAACAATGGCATTAGATACACCAAGCAGAAGAAAAGCAGTGCTGAATAAATAAAGATTCGAGCAAAATTGATGTTATTCATCATGACTTTTTCTCCCTAAGTTCAGAGTAAAGATAAGGCACGAGAATCGCTAAGATACCAGCAAGCATCATCATGGCACTGGCAGCACCAAGGCCGATTTGTCCACGCGTAAATGAGTGTGCGTACATGAATAGCGCAGGAAGATCCGATGAATAACCTGGGCCACCCGCTGTCATCGCGGTCACAAGGTCGAAACTCTTAATCGCAATGTGTGAGGTGATGATCACCGCGCTGAAAACCACAGGGCGCAAGCAAGGTAGAATGATTTTCAGATAAATAGTGGGTAAGCTTGCCCCATCAATTTGAGCGGCTTTGATGATTGAAGAATCAATGCCACGCAGACCGGCTAAGAACATCGCCATCACGAAGCCTGACGACTGCCAAAGAGCTGCGATAACCAAGGTATAGACCGACATTTCAGAGTCGACTAACCAATCGAATTTGAAGTCAGTAAAGCCCCAATCTTGCATCAGTTTTTCAATGCCAAGACCCGGATTGAGAATCCATTTCCAAGCGGTACCCGTCACGATGAATGACAAGGCCATTGGGTATAAATAAATGGTACGAATCGCGCCTTCTTGACGGATGTTCTGGTCAAGCAATACCGCCAAACCCACACCCAACAAGATAGCAATCGCCATGAACAGAAAACCAAACACACCGAGGTTGGTGATTGAGGTGATCCAGCGATCGTTGTCCATCAGCTTTTCATATTGAGCTAAACCAACAAAGTTGAAGCTCGGTAAAAATCGAGAATTCGTAAACGACAGCGCCGCCGTCCAGAATATATAGCCGTAGATACACACCACGGTCACTAACGCGGTCGGCGCCAGTACAATCTTGGGTAACCAATGTTGCAACCTGTCAGCAAAGCTAGGCTTGGGCGCAGGCTGGCTCCTTGTGGGTTTTGGAGTCGACTCAGTCAAAACATGCTCCATAACTTATCCTTGTTGCACAATCGAGCCAATGGCTTACCTTTCGGCACCACATCAGCATCACGCATATCAGAATTGGGAGTGAAGAGTAGATAGGCTCCCTACGAGCCTACCCACCCTGGGGGTTTGGTAAAGCAACACAACCCGTCACTCACGTGCGTTGTGTGTCGCTTATCAAGTTATATTAGATAGCCGCTTTCACAGCTTTCGCTAACTTAGCCGCCGCTTGTTTTGGATCGGCATCTTTTTCGTTGAAGAAGTTGGTTACCACGTCGTAAATCGCGCCTTGAGCGTAGCTTGTTGTCGCTAGGCCGTGAGCCATACTCGGAACAAGATCGCCAGATTTCGCACTCGCTTTGAAGGTTGCCATTGAATCCAACGCACATTGGTCGAACTTAGACATGTCCATATCTAGACGTACAGGGATAGAACCCTTGTTAAGGTTGAAGACTTCTTGGAAATCTTTGGTAAGAATGGTTTTCGCTAGGTCTTGCTGCGCTTTTTGGTTCTCTTTGTCACTCAGCTCAAAGAACGCAAAGCTATCGATGTTGAAAGTGAATTGGCCATCAGTGCCCGGTGCTGGTGCACAGATGTAATCTTTACCCGGCACTTTACCTGCCGCAGTAAACTCACCTTTCGCCCAGTCACCCATGATTTGCATCGCGGCTTCGCCATTGATAACCATTGAAGTTGCGACGTTCCAATCACGACCTGGCGAGTTGCTGTCGATGTAGTCACGCATCTTTTTGAACTTGGTGAACACTTCCACCATCTTGTCGCCCGATAATACGTCCATATCCAGATCAACGAACGCTTTGTTGTAATCTTCACTGCCTAGTACATCAAGTGCTACAGCTTCGAATACCGTCGCGTCTTGCCAAGGTTGACCACCGTGAGCCAGTGGAATGAAGCCAGCCGCTTTAATCTTGTCTGCGGCAACAAAGAACTCATCTAACGTAGTTGGAACCGTCACGCCTGATTTTTCTAAAACAACAGGGTTAGCCCAAAGCCAGTTAACACGGTGAACGTTGACAGGAACTGCGACATATTCGCCATCCCACTTCATCACTTTAGTCACCACCTCTGGCAGTAACTCATCCCATTGTTCTTGTTTAGCAGTCGCATCGAGAGACGTCAGAAAACCTAAACCACCCCACTCTTGAATATCATGACCTTTAATCTGCGCGGCAGATGGAGGATTGCCCGATACTGCTCGAGTTTTCAAAACAGTCATCGCACTTTCACCGCCGCCACCAGCAACAGCAAAATCTTTCCAAGTATGGCCTTGTTCTTCAATCATCTCTTTCAGTACCGCTGCGGATTTCGCTTCGCCACCGGCAGTCCACCAGTGAAGCACTTCCACTTCACCAGCTTGAGAAAATGTTGAGGCAGCAAGAAGAGATAGAGTAAGTAGGGTTTTATTGATTTTCATTATTATCTTCCATGTTTTAGCGGACTCGACGTCCGGTTCAATAAAGAGTCTACTTATTCTGATTGATAAGATTGAAACAAAAGGTAAGCCCTGTGTAACACAATTGTTACATTACACTTCTAAGCCTGTGGGGATATAGACTTTGGCTTCTAAGCCGCCTTGAGAGGAGTTGCGAATAATGAGATCTCCGCCGTGTCCGTGCAGGATATTTCGGCAGATCCCGAGGCCAAGTCCGTGTCCTTGGTCGTCGGTTGCAAGCCTAAAGTAAGGTTCAAAGACCATCTCTAGTTTGTCTTCTGGAATGCCATTACCACGGTCTTGAATAGTCACGACCACCCAAAGCTCATCACCACTAACTTCCACTACGGCAGATGAACCATACTTAACTGCGTTGTCGATTAAGTTAGTCAGTACACGCTTAATCGCCAGTGGTTTCGCGACCAATGGCTCAATGACGACCGGCTCGAACTCTACCTTTGTTTGGTACTGGTTATGAGATTCAATCACAGAGAGCACCATTTCATTGAGGTCAATAATGGCATTATTCTCGTGTAGATCGGTGTCTCTTACCGCTTGCAAAGCACCTTTGACCATCATCTCGAGCTCATCGAGATCTTTATTGAATTTGTCTTTCTTTACTTCACTCTCCAACAACTCTGCACGCAATCTTAGACGTGTTATTGGTGTCTTTAAGTCATGGGAGATCGCAGAAAAAAGGTGCTCTCGGTCGGCAACATAGCGACGAATCCGTTGCTGCATGCGATTAAAGGCTCGGGTTGCGGTGACCAGTTCAGTCGCCCCTTCTTCTTTCAGTTGGGGTTGCTGAATGTCCATACTCATCTCATTAGCTGCTCTTGCTAACTTTTTCAGAGGACGCACTTGGCGACGAATCATCAAGTAAGTTAGAACCAGCAGAATAAGCGTTGAAGAAACTAAGAAGATCACCTGCTCTCTGCCAAGAATCGTATCGTCGAGTTTCACATATGGAGCAGGCAACAATGCCGCAATGTATACCCATTCGTGACTGGTCAATTCGATTTGTACAACCAGAATGGGTGGATTCAGCGGTTCTAACGTTAAAGTATGATGTGCCCACGATCGTGGGAGATCGCTCAAGTAGATGTCATTTTTAAGCAAACGAAGATGTTCAGGGCGAGAGAAATCAACCCGCACTGATTCGACTTTATTGAGCTTGCTACTCAAAACACTTTCTATCGCTTCAATCGAGGCGGTTTTTAAACGGGTATCAGGGATCGGTTCGACAATCAACACCTCTTTATTGAAAGAAACGAAGAAGCGCGTACCGCCCATATTGCGGATTTGATCCAACACGATATGGCGATATTTAACGGGCAGAGACTGGAAGAAAGTCACCGTCGAGGCAAACATATTGGCCATGCTTGAAGAGGCAGAACGAATCCCCTCCAGTTCTTTGTGTTTGGATTCGCTATACCAAATAGACGTTGCGATACCTTGAGCTATCACCACGGCTAACAGCGTCAACAATAAGGTTCTTGCGACTAACGAATTTGGTTTCAACCAACTCAACCCGTTCATAGGAAATACTTCATTGCCGAGGTGCTCATTAACATCACTTGATTATCAGTGTTCATACTGAACAGGCACAGCGAGGATATAGCCATTACCGCGCATGGTTTTGATGTAGTGAGGATACTTGCCGCTGTCGCCCAATCGGCTTCTCAGACGACTAAGCTGCACATCAATGCCTCGCTCAAAAGGCAACGCTTCACGGCCTCTGGTCGCGAATGAGATAGTGTCACGGTCGAGAACTTCGTTAGGGCGAGTTAAGAACAACATCAACAGAGAAAAATCACTGCCCGACAAATCCATCTCTTCCGAGTTTTCATTGTGGGAAATTCGATGCGCTAACGTATCAAGCGTCCAATCACCAAAAACAATCTGTTTTGGCAATGCATCACTTGTCTTGTCATCCACCACTTGAACGCGGCGCAACAACGCTTTGATACGCGCCATTAACTGACGAGGGCTAAACGGCTTGGCAATGTAATCATCAGCACCAATTTCCAAGCCGATAATTTGGTCGGTTTCATCCGATACGGCAGTCAGCATGATGATAGGCACATTCGATTGCTTACGGACGCGTTGACACAAGGTAAAACCATCGTCACCGGGTAGCATCACATCAAGCAGAATCAGATCTGGATAACCTTGGTTTTGCAGATGAGCTTCTAGTTCAACACCATCTCCCACAGAAGAAACATCGAAACCAGATTTTGTGAGGTACTCTTCCAGCAGCTCGCGGATTTCTTGATCATCATCCACCACGAGAATTCGAGTATTTGTTGGCATCGCCCAAACCTATTAAATTTACAACTTATTCACATAGTGTATAGGCTGGCCGATTGTTTGATTATTGACATGTTTGTAAAGTTAGAAGAACAAACAGATAAAGATCACAACTTAGTGACCTCTATCTGAATCTTTAGGGCTTAATCCGCTATTGGTTGGTTATGAAGAGCAGCTGATCTCCATGGCTTTACCCCACTCAGGAGGTAGAGCCGCAAGGTATTCATAATCCGGGTGTTCCGCATAAGGGTCTGCCAGTACCACCATCAAAGCGTCAATATCGCTGCTATCACCGCGCTCTGCTTTGTCTATCGCTAGCTGAGCTAGGTAGTTTCTGAGGATGTATTTCGGGTTTACCTGTCTCATATTTTCGCAGCGCTCGACCACTGAGCTATCTTCCAATTCGCAGCGTTGTAAGTAGTTATCTACCCACAGTTTTGCTGCCTCTCGATCAATTATCAGATCAATCACTTCTTGTGGCGACAAGGTGTCTAGGTTCGATAGCGTTCTAAAGAACCTTGGGTAGTCGACTTTGTTTTGCGACATCAGCTCGAACATAGATTCAAACAAACGGCTGTCGCCTTCGTGTTTTGCTAGCAACCCTAACTTACGGCGCATCAACTGGCTGAAATAGCCGTTCATTTGTGGCTCATACTGTTCTAACGCTGCTTCTAAATCAGCTTTCTCCACCAGCGGTGACAGAGAATGAGCCAGAGCTGACAGGTTCCACAATCCAATTCTAGGTTGCTGATTAAAAGCATAACGACCTTGGTAATCCGAGTGATTACAGATCAATCTTGGGTCATATTCATCAAGAAACGCGAACGGACCATAATCGAAAGTTTGCCCGATGATCGACATGTTATCGGTGTTCATCACGCCATGAGCAAAACCATTCGCTTGCCACAACGCAATCATCTCCGCGGTACGGTCAACAATCTGATTAAACATAGCAGCGTAGGGTTTCTCTTCATCGAGACACTCAGGGAAGTGCCATTCAATGACTTTATCGGCCAGCAACTTATGCTCAGCCAACTGATTGGTATAAAACAGATGTTCAAAGTGACCGAAACGGATGTGTGATTCGGCAGCACGCACCAACAATGCGCCCCACTCTTGCTTCTCTCGATATACCGGTGTGTCGCTGGTCATCATAGCCAACGCGCGAGTGGTTGGGATATTGAGCCCTGCCATCGCTTCGCTACATAAGTACTCACGAACGGTTGATCGAATAACAGCGCGTCCATCGCCCATACGTGAATAGGGCGTTTTACCGGCACCTTTAAGGTGTAAATCGAACGTTTCGCCACTTTTCGCGACAATTTGAGCTAATAACAGCCCTCTTCCATCACCTAAATCCGGGTTATAAGAACCAAACTGGTGGCCTGCGTATTTCATTGCTACAGGCGAAAACTGCTCAGGTTCAACATTGCCAGATAACGTTTCAAGCAATTCCTCGGAAGCATCATCAAATGACAAAAAACCGAGTTCATCCGCAAGCTTATGATTCCATGCGAGCCATTGGACATTGCTGAGCGGTGTAGGTTGAATTGGGGTATAGAACAGTCGAGGTAATGCAGTAAATCGATTGTTAAATGAAATAGAATCCCAGACAGACATGAGAGATACACTGTAGATAAAAGATAACTTAAGATTATCACAGTTTCGTAACAACTTCAGAAGTGCGATGGCGCTTGTTTATAGAGGTAAGGTGATAAACCATTCCACAAGAAGAAAGTGGTGACTAGGAGTAAATTACTGGGGGATGCTTGCTAGAAGAAGATGACTAAGAAAAAGTTAAGTGGCTAGCCTGATGAGAAAAGCCACATTTATAAGAGAAAGAGTTCTGACTTTGAAGACTTTTTAACAAGTGATTTCATAATAAAAACTAAAACTATAGAGCCATGAAGCTGACTACATTAGAGCAAGAATACCCACTAGAGAAAGGGTAGAGAAAATCCAAGTACGACTGATTACGCCAAAGTTACTGTGTTGAATCATTTCTTGATGCTGCATATGTCTCTCCTTGAGAACGTGATGGTGTAACTACAATATATCGGCTTTTCGCCAAAATCAGCAAGCACATTAATATTAACCTTTTATGACAGCATCAAGAATATTCTGTAACCATTCACCTCTCTGATAAAACAGAAAGTTATGCTCGACTGGTCGTCGAAAGCAGTGCGCCAGCCCCAATAAAGACACCTCCAGTGACACGATTAAAGACCTTGGCTCGACCTTTCGCAAACAACCAATTTGACGACTTCGCCCCCAAGTAGGCATACACCAATAACCAAGACAATTCCATCACTGCGAAGGTAAAAGCAAACACGGTAAACTGTGGTAATAGCGCAATTGAGGGATCAATAAACTGTGGGAAAAGTGCAGTAAAAAACAAGATAGCTTTGGGGTTACTCGCGCCAACAATAAAGCCACTTAAGTAATGCTGCGCAGCGCTTTCTTTGACAGATTGAGCACCGCCTTGTTGATCCGATAACTTGTCATAATCTTGTTGGCTAGAGCGCAGAGACTTCCAACCGAGGAAGATCAGATAAGCTGCACCAGTCCATTTTATGACATTAAATACCACTTCAGACGAAGCAATAATTACCCCTAGCCCGGTAAACGATAAAGTTAAAATACCAGTAATCGCAGTTAAGCTCCCCAAGGCAGTAAATATCGATAATTTAAAGCCAGATTGCACACCTTTGGTCATGCACAATAAAGAACTTGGGCCTGGTGATGCCGTTAAAATTAGCACCGCTAATAAATAATAAATCCATGTATCAAAGCTCATCGTGAATCCTCCTTAACTCACTAAAACGACTAAATATTAAACACCAATATGTAATAAGCCCTCATATTAATCAACTAAATATTGCGCTTAACGTCTTCGATATAAATGCAAACATCTTTAATCTAGGCAATAAAAAACGCCATGCATTGCTGCATGGCGTTTAAATAAAAACGTTTCAAATCGAACGTCTTACTAGATGTCAGGTTCTAAGCTTACAGCCCTAAGATAGGGGCACTAACCTAATAATTGAAACCTAGTCTTTGTAGATAGAGAACTCATCAGCGCAAGCAACAAGCTGCTCACGAGTGATCATGAATACGCCATGACCACCGTTAGAGAATTCAATCCAAGTGAATGGAATCTCTGGGTACTGATCCATCATATGAACCATTGAGTTACCAACTTCACAGATAAGAATACCGTCGTCAGTTAGGTAGTCTGGTGCATTAGCTAAGATGCGACGAACCAATTTCAGACCGTCTGTACCCGCTGCTAGGCCAAGTTCTGGCTCGTGAGTAAACTCATCTGGCAGGCTGTTCATATCTTCTTCGTCCACGTAAGGTGGGTTAGATACGATCAGGTTGTATTTCTCTTTTGGCAAATCACGGAAAAGATCTGAACGGATTGGGAACACTTGCTGCTCCATGCCGTGATCTTGAACGTTCTGCTCTGCAACTTGCAATGCGTCAGTAGAGATATCAATCGCATCTACTTCAGCGTCTGGGAATGCGTGAGCACAAGCAATAGCGATACAACCACTACCCGTACACATATCCATGATGCGAGTTGGCTCTTCAGTTAACCAAGGTTGGAATTGAGCTTCGATCAGCTCACCAATTGGAGAACGAGGCACAAGAACGCGCTCATCAACGAAGAACTCAAGACCACAGAACCAAGCTTTGTTGGTTAGGTAAGCCGTTGGTGTACGATCATTAATACGCTTGATTACGCGCTCAACAATACGTAGACGTTCGCTGCTCGTTAGACGAGAGTTCATCACATGCGAAGGAACATCAATCGGCAGATAAAGAGTAGGTAAGATAAGTTGTACTGCCTCATCCCACGCGTTATCAGTGCCGTGACCATAAAATAGGCCCGCTGCGTTAAAGCGGCTAACAGTCCAACGAATCACATCTTGAAGCGTGTGTAGTTCTGATACCGCTTCTTCTACAAAAATCTTATCCAAAATTGTCTCCGAAAAGCGCTACAATACTGCTAATTACGTTTCTAATTAGAATTCATAACCTGATGAGCAAAAAAGACACCGACTTCGATGACGATTTCGCCCTGTTCAACGATGCAGTAAAGGGCGTTAAAAAGTTGCAACAGGATACCATAGTCCAGCAGCCAAAAAGAAATGCCAAGCAAAAAGAAATTACTCGAACGGCAAGACAAGCCAGTGATAGCGAGTTTTATTTCTCGGATGAGTTCATTCCGCATCTTAGCGAAGACGGTCCGACGCGTTATGCGCGTGATGATGTCTCTAAATATGAGGTCAAGCGCCTCCGTCGTGGTGTCTACGTGCCTGACGTGTATCTCGATATGCATGGTATGACTCAACAAGAAGCCAAACGTGAGCTTGGCGCGATGATTGCGCACTGCGTGAAAGAGAGCGTGGCGTGTGCTTGCGTTCAACACGGTATCGGTAAACACATCCTTAAACAGAAGGTGCCTTTGTGGTTAGCACAGCACCCAGACGTGATGGCTTTCCACCAAGCGCCGTTAGAGTTTGGCGGCAATGGCGCGCTGTTAGTCTTGCTTTCGGTTCCTGAGAAGTAATTCTGGTTAACAAACTCTCTCTCACCAAAAAACAACAAAGGGCATCCCAATCATATTGAGATGCCCTTTCTAATTGTCTGCAACTTTGTCATCAAACAGAGCTCAACGAGCTTATGGATTGATGTTCCAAAGCAACTCACCTTTTTGTGTCTCAAGGTTGAAGTCGATACACGCTAGGCCCGAAGTGGGAAACATAGGCGGCGCCATGCCTGTTGCAAACTCTGCAGTTAGGTAGCCAACTAGAGGTAAATGAGAAACAAATAAAATGGTCTCTAGTTTTTCTACTTCAGCCATTGCTAAGGTCAAATCAAACACATCGTCGGACATTCCATAAGGCGTAATATCATCACAGGTTTCTACTTTCTTTCCAGAAAACGCCTGAGAGATCTCTAACCACGTTTCTTGTGCCCTTAAATATGGGCTCACCAGCACTTTATCGAATTGACTAATCCCCTGCTCATTTGCAGCTTGTGCCACGGCAAGAGAAGCCATTTTCCCGCGCTTGGTCAACGCTCTTTCTGCATCCGAGTTGGCAAAATGTTCTGCTTCACCGTGGCGCATAATGAATATTTTCATGTTCAATCCTGTCTTCGTAACATGTCGAAAGTCGATATATCCCATATATCAGCGAAACGCTACTTAGGTTTGGCTCTCAATCCAGAGAAACCGCAGTCAATATAAATAATTATATCAAGTCACTTGCCAAAGAGTTCGACTTTCTTAACAATCTTGTTAAAAGAAAATAAATTACTGATAAAAATCGATAAAAGTGATTTAGAAATCGCCAAAAAGCACTTCATATCCCAAAATATGATCACAAGGTTTGCACGCCGAATCATCGGGTACATAATTTAAAAACCACCTTCTCTGGAGATGCTCCTGTGCACTTAAGCCCAAATGATGAACATCAATACCGCTACATAACCTTAAATAACGGGTTACGTGTACTGTTAGTTCAGGATCAAAATGCTCAAAAAGCAGCAGCCGCATTAGCCGTCAATGTGGGGCATTTTGATGACCCTACAGACCGAGAGGGTTTAGCTCACTACTTAGAGCATATGCTATTTTTGGGAACTGAAAAGTATCCAAAGGTCGGAGAGTTCCAAAGTTTTATCAGCCAGCATGGCGGTAGCAACAACGCTTGGACAGGAACAGAGCACACCTGCTTCTTTTTTGATGTTGAATTGAATGCCTTTGAAACCGCACTCGATCGCTTCAGCCAATTTTTTACCGCTCCCCTTTTCAACGAAGAAGCGTTAGACAAAGAACGCCAAGCCGTTGACTCCGAATACAAGATGAAACTCAACGACGACTCACGACGCTTGTACCAAGTTACCAAAGAACTGGTGAATCACAATCACCCATTCTCGAAGTTTTCTGTCGGTAATATCGATACGTTGGGTGACAGAAACGGCGAGACGATTCGACAAGAGATCTTGGCTTTCCACCAGCAACAATACTCTGCTGACTTGATGACACTGACACTGTCTGGCAATCAGTCGTTAGATGAGATGCAAAGCTGGGTTGAGGATCGCTTTAGCTCAATCACCAATCACAACCTACAAGGCAAAAAGGTTGAAGTTCCGATTGTCGGCGAGTTAAGTACGGGTGTACAAGTCCGCGTTGAGCCGATTAAAGAAGTGCGCAAACTGATCTTAACCTTCCCGATGCCAAGCATGGACGAACACTACGGCGTTAAGCCTTTGTCGTTCTTTGCCCACCTTTTAGGTTACGAAGGTGAAGGCAGTTTGATGATGCAACTCAAAGAGAAAGGCTGGATAACATCTCTCTCTGCAGGTGGTGGCGCGAGTGGCAGTAACTACCGTGATTTCACAGTCAGTTGCTCATTGACCATAGAAGGTTTAACCAAAACCGATAACATCATCCAAGCGATATTTCAGTACATCAAGTTAGTCGAACAACAAGGCATAGAAGAGTGGCGCTACCTAGAAAAACGCGCCGTTTTAGAGTCTGCTTTCCGCTTTCAAGAGCCAGCAAGACCGCTTGATGTCGTCAGCCACCTCGTCATCAACATGCAGCACTACCAAGAGCAAGATGTGGTGTATGGCGATTACAAAATGTCGCATTTCGATGACGAATTACAGCGCGCTTTGCTGCCTTACTTAACCGTCGACAACATGCGGGCAACCATTGTTGCTCAGGGATTCGAGTATGACAGGGAAGCGAAGTGGTACTTTACGCCCTACTCGGTCACACCTTTTAGCGCTGAACAAGTTCAGTGCTTTACGTGCATTAACCCCGGTTGGCAGTTTGAACTCCCAAGCAAAAACCCGTTTATTTGCTACGATCTAGACCCGACTGAACTCGAAGGTGACGCTAAGTTCCCACAACTGTTAGAAGAGCTCGATGGCTTTAAGCTATGGCATCTGCAAGACCATCAATTCCGGGTGCCAAAAGGTGTGGTGTATGTTGCTATCGATAGCCCGCACTCAGTCGCTAGCCCAAGAAATATCGTTAAAACACGCTTGTGTGTAGAAATGTTCTTAGACTCACTCGAAAAAGATACGTATCAGGCTGAAATCGCCGGAATGGGCTACAACATGTACACCCATCAGGGCGGTGTAACGCTCACTCTGTCCGGGTTTAGCGAGAAACAGCCACAACTGCTCAATATGATTCTTGAACGTTTCCAAGCACGCGACTTTAGTCCAACACGCTTCGAAACCATCAAGCATCAATTGCTCAGAAACTGGAACAACGCGTCGCAAGATCGCCCTATTTCGCAGTTGTTTAATGCAATGACTGGGATACTTCAACCAAATAACCCGCCTTATTCCGTGTTAATTGAAGCCCTAGAAACGATAGAGGTCGATGAGCTCTCCTCTTTTGTTCAAGCAATCTTGGCGGAACTTCATGTTGAGATGTTTGTGTATGGCGACTGGAAAAAAGCCGATGCACACAAGATGGCTGAAACGCTAAAAGATGCACTGCGTGTTCAAGATCAGGCTTACGAAGAATCACTGCGTCCGCTCATCATGCTCGGTGAAAACGGCAGCTTCCAACGTGAAGTGGTGTGTAACCAAGATGATTCAGCAATTGTGGTTTATTACCAATGCCCTGATATTTCACCTAAAAATATCGCGCTGTATTCATTGGCAAACCATTTGATGTCGGCCACTTTCTTCCATGAGATACGAACCAAGCAGCAGCTAGGTTACATGGTCGGTACTGGCAATATGCCGCTCAACCGACACCCTGGTATTGTGTTGTATGTGCAATCACCGAATGCCGCCCCTGCTGACTTGTTAGCTTCAATAGATGAGTTCCTCAATGCCTTTTACATGGTGCTGTTGGAGCTTAACGACTATCAATGGCACAGCAGTAAGCGCGGTCTCTGGAATCAGATTTCGACACCAGATACGACTTTGCGAGGGCGAGCTCAGCGCTTATGGGTTGCGATAGGCAATAAGGATGTTGAATTCAACCAGAGAGAGCGCGTATTGGAAGACCTTAAGGGGTTAACTCGCTCAGACATGATGCGTTTTGTGGTTAGCCAGCTAAAACCACGCACGGCAAATCGCCTGATTATGCATGCTCACGGTAATGCTCATAATGAGGAAGAGAAGCTGTCAGCAGGTGTTGAAATTGGCTCTATTGATGAGTTTCAGTTACGCCCGAAAGATACTGAGCTAGGCTGATAAAGCTGGAATGAAAATCATAAGGTTGATGTGAAAGCATCAACCTTTTTTATTGGATGCAGTCCAAAAGCAGATCTCCTATTACGCTCCTTCGTCGCTTTAGGAGATGACGGTAGTTTTGATTGACGTGTGTTTGACCACCTTTCTAATCAACGCAATAACTTACTTTTTATCTCTCAATCATCATTCCCGAGAAGGAGGAACGACTGAGTCGGGAATCTCATTCCTTTCACACTCGTTCATAAAACAGAAAAGCCCGCATCAATTGCTTGATACGGGCTTCTTAATCAATGAGTTAGAGAGTTACTTGTAGAAAGACTCACCCAATCCAGCACGTGTCAGTAGGCCATCACATGGCGCGAAACGATCACCGTACTTCTTAGCGAAATCGTTCATCATCTCAACCAGTGACTTAATGCCGATTTGATCCATATAACGGAACGGACCACCTAGGAATGGCGGGAAACCGATACCGAAAATCGCACCGATATCACCATCACGAGGGCTGCGGATAATGCCGTCGTCTAGACAACGAACCGCTTCGTTTAGCATAGGTAACACACAGCGCATCGCGATATCGTTATCGCTCAACTTAGGATCTGGTTGCAGCTTAAGCAGCTTGTAAACTGACTTATCCACTTCCTTCTTCTTGCCTTTGTAAGTGTAGAAACCTTTACCACTCTTGCGGCCTTTACGATTGTCATTCAAAAGAATATCGAACACATCAGGACCTTGGAAACGATCGCCAAGCTCATTCACTAAAATCGGAATGATCTTCGCACCGATATCAACACCCACCTCATCTAATAAAGTGATAGGACCAACCGGGAAACCGAAGTCCAATAACGTGCTGTCGAGCTTTTCAATCGGCTCGTTCGCTAGCAGTAAATGCGCTGCTTCGTTCATGTACGGAGCAAGAATACGGTTCACATAAAAACCAGCCGTGTCTTTCACAACAATCGGCGTTTTACCTTGCTTCTTCGCTAATGCAACAACCGTAGAAATCGTCTCTTCTGACGTAGTTTCATGAGGGATAACTTCTACTAGCGGCATTTTTTCGGCTGGGCTGAAGTAGTGAAGACCGACCACGTTTTCTGGTCGCTGCGCCTTCTCCGCAATCTTATGGATCGGCAATGAAGACGTATTCGTCGCGAAAATAGTCTCTGGCTTGGCATTGGCTTCGATGTCCGCAACCATTGACTGCTTAAGGTCGAGGTCTTCAAATACCGCTTCAATCACCACATCGGTGTGATTAAAGCTCGTAAAGTCGATACCACCAGACAGTTGAAGCATCTTACTTTCAAGGCCCGCTCGGCTCAGAATGCGACGCTTACGCTGCTTATCGAACAACTTGAAGTTGTAGTTAAGCGCGTTCAGTACACCTTCATTTGATACGTCTTTAATGCGTACAGGCACTTTCGCCTTAGCAACACTGACATGGCTGATGCCTGCGCCCATAAGACCACCGCCTAGCACACCAACACGCTTAACCGCTTTGGGTTCTGCGTCTGCGCCGTGTTCTTTTTTCATTTCCGTGGTTGCAAAGAAAATCGAACGAAGGGCTTTAGACTCTGAAGTCATAACCAGTTCTGAGAAACGCTTCGCTTCATACTGAAGACCTTTATCAAAGCCGTTCTCAAGGCCATAACGAATCACGTCTAAAATCGCATCCGCTGCTGGGTAATTGCCGCGTGTTTTCTGATTGGTCTTCTTAGAAGCTTGTTCAAAAATCACTTTACGACCAAGGCCGTTACGTGAAATCAGCTTTTCTTTGGTCGACGCTTGGCTTTTCGACGCAAGGCGCTTACCTTTTTTACTGCCCGTATTCTTTTCAACAAAGCTTTTAGCGACTTCAAGCAGGATAGTTTCAGGCACACAAGCATCGACAACACCGAGCGATTTCGCTTTCTTAGCGCGCAGTTGCTTACCCGTAAGGATTAGGTCAAGAGATGGCAGCAAACCAATAAGGCGAGGTAGACGCTGTGTACCGCCAGAGCCTGGTAACAGACCTAACTGTACTTCTGGCAGACCAACGCGAGTCTTATCTGAATCGGTACATACACGGTAATCACACGCCAGTGCAAGCTCTAAACCACCACCTAAACATGGGCCGTGAATCGCTGCGACTACTGGGTACGGTAGTTCAGAAAGCGTTTGGAACATCTCCTGCCCTTGGCGAGCCAGAGACTGTGCTTCGTCAGCCGTTTTACACGCATCAAGCATTCTTACATCAGCACCAGCGATAAAGTTATCTGGCTTAAGAGAATGAACGATTAGGCCCTTAACTCGGCTTTGCTTTTCTTTGAGTTGCTCGAAGATGGCTTTCATTTCTTCAGCAAAAGCCGCTTGCAGCGTGTTCATTTTCTCGTTTGGTACATCAATCGCTAACCAAGCAATATCTTGCTCATCGATATTGAGAGTAAATGCTGTCGCTTTCTTTTTGGTTGATTCAGTCGCAGAGGTTGAATCTGGTTGAGCGACTGTTTCTTTTTCTGTTGTTGCATCAAGAGTCGTAGACATTATTCTACCTCCAAGATCATTGCTGCACCTAAACCACCAGCCGCACACGCTGTGTTCAATGCCAAGCCGCCACCGCGACGTTTCAGTTCACGTAATGTTTGAGTCATCATGCGCGCGCCAGTCGCTGCAAACGGATGTCCGTAAGCAATCGAGCTACCCAGCACGTTGAACTTCTCCATATCAATCTCACCGATCGCTTTGTCGCGGCCAAGATTCTTCTGTGCAAACTCATCGCTCGCGAACATTTTAACGTTAGCCAAAACTTGGGCAGCGAATGCTTCATGCATCTCGATCAGTGTAAGGTCTGACAACTCTAAACCGGTCTTCTTTAATACTTGTGAGGTCGCGTAAGTCGGGCCCATCAACATATCTGTTTCAACACCAATCGCTGAGAACGCATAACCACGAATATAACCAAGCACTTCTAAGCCTAGTTCTTTCGCTTTACCTTCGCGCATCAACATCACTGCTGCACCGCCATCAGTCAGTGGCGTAGCATTGGCTGCCGTTACACTGCCGTACTTTCTATCAAAAGCAGGACGTAGCTTGGCGTATCCTTCAACCGTTGAGTCGTGGCGAATGTTGTTGTCTTCCGCTAGATACTTTTTGTAAGGTGCCGGGAATGCCGTCATCACTTCGTCTTTAATCTTGCCTTCTTTCCATGCCTGAGAAGCCAAAGAGTGAGAACGGTGAGCAAGTGCATCTTGAGCTTCGCGAGTAATACCATGCGTCTTAGCCATTTGCTCAGCCGTTTGTCCCATGGATAAACCGGTCGAGTATTCAGCAACTGCAGGTGGTACTGGCATCAAATCTTTTACGGAAAGTGTTTTAAGAATTTTCAGCTTTTGACCCATAGTTTTCGTTTTACTCAGCGCTAATAGATTTGCCGCTAACTTTTTCGAAACACCGATAGGCAATACAGAAGAAGAGTCCGCACCGCCCGCAATACCGATATCAATCGTGCCAGCCATAATGCTTTCGGTCACGTTAACCGCCGCTTGGAAGCTGGTCGCACATGCTCGTGTGACACTGTAGGCATCGGTATTGATGTTCATGCCTGTGCCCAACACGATTTCACGCGCAATGTTCGGCGCTTCTGGCATTTGCACTACTTGGCCGAACACAACTTGTTCGATAAGCGCAGGATCGACATCCGTTCTTGCAAGCATTTCGCTCACAACCATTTTGCCTAGGTCAACCGCAGGCACTTGGCTAAATTCTGTGCTCTGACGAGCAAATGGGGTTCGTAATCCAGCGACAACGGCAACACGTTCTCCAGAACGCGTTTTGACTTCCTGTTTGCCCATGGTTTCTCCTTAAAGTTAAGAGGTCTGACCTGAAGCATTGTAAAGAAGTTGTTAATTAAATCAAACGAGCGTTTAAATAAACGTGATACGAGTATCTCACTGTTTGAAAATATAACTGCGCATTCAGGCGAACCTTTTTGGGGGAAAGGTTGTCGTAAGAGACTAAACTATTGTAAGCAAAGACTGTTATCGCTGTGTAGGGAATGGTTTTCTTGAGGCAAAAAAAAACCACACAAAGCTGTGTGGTCGGAATGTATATAAAGCAATTAACTTAGCGCCAATTGAAATAATCAGTTTCCTGATTAGGAGAAAGTAAAGTCAGCCTTCAAAAGGAAGTGTCGTCTTGCTCAACATGCTAGCCACGAATGACTAACTAGACGACAAGGTGTACTATAACGAGTTCGAGGCCTTAGATTTTGAAGTAGATCAATTTTAATGTGATTTTACGATTTCCTGCCGATCGCTAGCTCTAAAAATATAAAAACGAAGCACAACGTATAGAGGACAGCTATACGCAGAGCAATTATGGAGGCTCGTGTGTCAATAATAAAAATGTTTGGAAAGAAAACAGCCAAGCGTCCGGTCAACTCTGATATGGACAAACAAAGAAAATACGAAGCACTTGTGCGCGCCTATCATCGTGACCTCTTTCGCTACGCCTATTGGTTATGCAAAGACAAAAGCATTGCCGAAGACTTAGTTCAAGAAACTTGCCTTCGTGCATGGAAGTCACTCGATAGCCTTCAAGATGAAAAAGCCGCCAAATCTTGGCTGATTACCATCTTGAGACGCGAGAACGCTCGACGTTTTGAACGCAAACAGTTTGATCTGGTTGATATCGACGATCATGGTAACGATGCTAGTGTCAGTGATGACCCGCACCATCAGCATCAGTGGTTGCAAGCCCAGATCATGAAACTTGAAATTGATTACCGTGAACCTCTCTTCTTGCAAGTGATTGGTGGTTTTAGTGGTGATGAGATTGCCGATATTCTCGATCTCAACAAAAACACGGTGATGACACGTTTATTCAGAGCTCGAAATCAGTTGAAAGAGCTGTTGGATACAGAAGAGGCAGAGAGGGGGCAACATAATGGATGATTTGGAATTTCGTCGTCGTGTATTGTCGGAACCTAAACAACGTACACAAGATATTGTTGATGCGACCGCGAACAGCGAAGCCAATAGTAACTTCTTAGACGATGTACTAGCGCTTGATAAACAGATCCACTCTGCGATGAATGTGGATGTGCCAGACGATCTTGCTGATCGTATTCTTTTCAATCAGACCTCAAGCGAAGAAAGCAAAGTAGTAAGGCCAACGTTTGCGAGACGAGCAATGGCAATGGCCGCCTCAGTAGCATTCGTTGCAGGTTTATTAGTTGGCCAAGTGAATTGGGGAAATGCATTCGTTTCACCTGCGCAAGCTAGTTTAGTTGATACAGCGATGAAGCATGTTGTTGATGAGAAGAGCTTTGTTAGTAGCATCGATGAACAGGTTACATCGCAGCAGATCAACGCAAAAATGAACCCATTTGCTTTTCAGTTTGATGACGCTTTCCCTTACCATGTTTATTACCTAAACCACTGTGGCTTTGGTAAATCCAACGCAGTACATATGGTCTTCCAAGGCGCAAAAGGCAAAGTAACACTGTTTTTAACCGGTATTCCAACAGACAAACCTATCGATTTTGATGAAAAAGGCATGTCCGGCTCGGTAACACCCGTAGATGGCAGCAGCTTAATCCTTGTGGGTGAAAATGGTGAGGATGTTTCCAAAATCGCCGAAAAGCTGACAAAAATGATCAAACCAATGAGCTAATTCGCTCTTAAAGCCCCGTCACAAAAGGCCCAGCAATTATATTACTGATATTGCTGGGCTTTATTTATAAATAAACCACAGAACCATTCACACCACCAATACTTCTAGAGTTAAAACTCTAAAAAACAGCATTTCACACCATTTTCGTGCCAGATAGGCGTCATTTCCATAATTTTCCACTCAAAATTCCCAATGGTCGGATTTGTATATCGTATACTTGCGAATAGGATCAGCCACCATTGAGCAATTGCTCAAATTAATCGCCCTGTAGAGGCGGATATATAAAGGAATAAATGAATGACTACCAACAACACGCGTCTGTTTAAAAAGTCTCTTTTAGCAGTAACAATTACACTGGCGTCTTCGCAAGCGATGGCAGCAGGTTTCCAACTTAACGCACAATCAGCTACCGGCATCGGCCGTGCTTTCGCTGGTGATGCAGTAATCGCAGATAACGCGTCAGTAATGGCACGTAACCCTGCGGCAATGGCACTGTTTGACAAAACTGAACTATCTCTTGGTTTTGAAAGCATCACTTCTATGATTGAAGTCAAGGATGCTACTTACACAGGCTTCATGGGCGGTAATTCTAGCAATGCTGACTATGACGATGCTGGCGATACTTCGATTGCACCAAACATTCATCTAATCGTTCCAGTAAATGATAAATTTGCATGGGGTGTAAATGCTTATTCTAACTTCGGTACAAAAACTGAATTCAGCGATAGCTATGTGGGTGGTGAATACGGCGGCCTAACAGATGTAAAAAGTGTTAACTTTGGTTTAGCTGGTTCATACCGTCTAAACAAACAGTGGAGCTTTGGTGCAGGCCTTGACCTTATTTACGGTAAAGGCGAACTGAAACGAACAATGAGCTCGGAAGTTAATACTCCGCCAATCCCAGGCTTGCCACAAGCAGGTCAAACAGTTCTTGATGCTGAAGCGGATGGTTGGGCTGTGGGCTTTAACCTTGGTACTGTTTTCGAGTTAAATGAAAATAACCGTTTTGGTTTGGCTTACCACTACTCTCCGAAACTTGAAGCTGAAGGCGATATCAGCTACCAAGGCACTGAATATAAAGATGATACCCTTCATATGCCTCTACCTGATATGGTTGAGTTCTCTGGTTTCCACAAGATTGAAGATACTAAATTCGCAGTTCATTACTCAGTGCAATGGATTGGTTGGAGCTCATTTGACAAGCTAGAAGCAGACAAAGCAGGTGTTCTAAACAATTACGAATGGCAGAATGGTATGCACTACTCTCTAGGTGGTACATATTACATGAATCGCGATTGGACACTTCGTGCCGGCTACATGTATGACACAAGTGCACAAGATGAAGTCACTTCAGTTTCAGTTCCAGATTCAGATCGCCAATGGTTCTCAGCTGGTTTCACATACCACATCAACGAAGCGTCAAACGTAGACTTTGGTTTCACATACTTAATGGGCGACGATGTTAAAGTTAATGAATCAACTTCTGTTGTTTCGTCAATTTCAGCAACAACTCGTGCAGATGCAATCCTAATGGGTCTACAGTACAGCCGTAGCTTCTAATAAAAGCTAGGTTATAAACCTCAAAGGGTCGCATTATGCGACCCTTTTTTATTGCCTAAGTCACTGACCCGCATCAATTTAAGCTTACAGCTGTAGCCTGCAAGACCAATATATGACTACAAGTGTACGCTCAAACTTCGCAACACAGCCGAAACATTTAGATTATTTCTCTAATAATTAAACACATTTACTCATTAAATCCCTAAAACACTGTTTTATTCGAATTTCATTTTTAAAGTAATGACTCTAAAAGTAGAATCACGCTACTAAATACTTATGATTCAGCGAACATAATAATGAAAATGAATAAGACTCTTCTATCTGCTGCTGTGGCAGTTGGACTACTTTCGACTTCTACCGTAACTCACGCGGCAGGTTTTCAACTAGCAGAATACTCGGCAACAGGCCTAGGCCGCGCATACGCTGGTGAAGCAGCAATGGCAGACGGTGCAGACGCACAATGGCGTAACCCTGCCATGCTGACTTACCTAGAAGGTACTCAGGTTTCTGTTGGTGCTATCTATGTTGACCCTAACATCGATATCGACGGTACTTCTACGTCCATGATGGGACAATCTACTTCGTCAAATTCTAGCGATTTTGCGCACAGTGCAGTAATCCCAAACTTTTATGTTTCTCATAAGTACAACGACAAGTTCGCATTAGGCTTTGCTGCTGGCACTAACTACGGTATGGAAACAGACCTAGGTAAAGACTTTGGTGGCGCAAACCACGGTAACGAAGCAAGTGTTACTACGATGGAGCTAAACCTAAACGCGGCTTACCAAGTACTTGAAAGCGTATCTATTGGTGGTGGTATTCGTTACATCATGGCTGAAGGTAGCTTTGGAGCGGTATCTACAGTTAACTCTCTAGTTCCTATGCCTCAAGGTACAGCTTTAAAATACATGGAAGGTGATGACACAGCGTGGGGCTGGCAAGTTGGTACCGCTTGGCAGATCAATGAAAACAACCGCCTTGGTTTTACCTACAAGTCAGAAGTAGACCTAACGCTTGAAGGCCACGCAAATGGTGTCGCTTTTGATGCTGTTGCTGGCGCTTTAGGTACTCCTGTGAAGTCAAAATATAACGGCTCAATGCAACTTGCATTGCCAGCTACCGCCGAGCTAGCAAGCTTCCATCAACTATCAGATAAGGTCGCTGTACATGCGAGCGTTAACTGGACTAACTGGAGCAGCTTTAAAGAACTAGTAGCTGACATCCCTGAATTCGGTCCTGCTCGAACTCAAGATATCAAGCAAGAGAACTGGGAAGATAACTACCGCTTTGCTCTTGGTACTACTTACCAAATGACGCCTAAGTTAGCTCTACGCTCTGGTATCGCATACGATACTTCAGCGGTAAGCGATGAGCACCGTACGGCAACGATCCCAGAAACAGACCGCACTTGGTTAAGCATTGGTGCTGGATATCAATGGTCTGAGCAACTAACTCTAGATGCTGGCTTCACTTACATTCTAGCTAAAGACGCAAAAATGGTTGAAGATGACGCAAGTTCTGCACCATTTGGTGGTGACTTCGAAGGTGAAGTAACAGGTAGCATCTGGCTAGTAGGTATCCAAGCGAACTACCGCTTCTAATCTACCTCCCTAAAAGTAGAAAGCATTAAAAAGGCTCGATGTTGCATCAACATCGAGCCTTTCTTTTATCGATTTTCTAAATCATGTTTCTAGTAATCTTCTAGATAACCATCGATCAAATCTTCTTCTTCAAGGTCGACCTCTTCAGGCTCGATCTCGGCTTTAAAGTCACGACGTTGAATATAAACATCTCGCGTTAACGCATATGGATCTGGCGAGTCATCCAACAGCGCTTCTTGTGACACTAACTGAGCACGAGTTTCCATGCCTTCGAATGCCCACTTTCCTAAGCTAGCCCAGAAGTTCAAGAACGACAGAGGCACATACATACCATCAACGGTTTCAGTTACTTCACGCGTTGTTATTGGGCCATAACCCGGCACCATGAAGTAGGGACCATTCCCTACCCCGTAATGACCAATCGCATCAGAGAACGACTTATCATCGTATTTGGTGATCCCCGCTTCGCTGGCAATATCGATTAAGCCTAACAAACCAATCGTTGAGTTAATCCAAAAACGATTGAAATGGTCGAGTGCTTTTTCACCATTGCCCATAATAAGGTTATTCACCATGCTTGATGGTTCGTCTAAGTTGGCTAGAAAATTGGATATACCAGAACGTACTGGCACAGGGGTGTAGTCAACATAAGCGAGGGAAACAGGGCGAACTAAATAAGGATCTAGATATTCGTAGTTGATATCCCACATCGCTCGGTTGAAGCCTTCAAAAGGATCATTCGGGTGGGACTCTTCGACGTATTCAGAGGTTTCGAGGTTATCATCGTCAACACTTTCGTCCGGCGCACTTGAACACCCAACCGTTAAGCTTGCGATAAAAAGTAAACTCGAGAGTCTTAAAACACTGACAGACATATCACCTTTTCCATAAGGAATTCAAATAATAAAAAAGGCCAGCAATCGCTGGCCTCAATTGTTTGGCTAAGTCTATACCGTTTATCTGCAAATCGGAATAGCTAACACCTATGCAAAGTGATGATTAATATTGCTTATTGATATCAATGGTAACTGGAGCACCCAGTTCAACCACTTCACTTTCACCGTACCAATCGCCTTCGCGAGTTGAAACGTTGCCGTCTGTATCAAGCCTAGCTCTAACCATCAGAGTTTCAAGGCTAGACAGCTCTTGTCCTTCCAGCATGCTGTTGCCGTCATCTAGAACAACAGTACGAGGGAAAGTCCCTAGTGGGTAACGAGCGGCTGCGATAGGCATTGGAGAACCATCTGCTCTGTGTACTGAAACAATTAACACTGAGTTAGGGTCAGCATTCACGTCTGCAGATAGATCGAGCGTTACAGCAACAGTCTTACCTTGGTCGACACCCATATTGTCGCCCATTTTCTTCTGAGCACTTTCAATACTGCGCGAAAGCATTTCATAGCGACTGTCTTGTGGACCAATCATCTGCTGCATGATGCTCCAGTACTTCACCGCACCTGGGTAGTCTTGACGCTCAAACGCATCAAACGCAAGCAGTGAGAACACACGAAGGTCAACGTAATCGTTTTGAATCAAACGGCTCAAAATCAAACGAGCTTGGTTTTGATCAGCTTCATCAGGAGAAAGCATCAGTGCTTGTGCGAAACCTAACTGAACATCTTCATTCTTAGGTTCAAGCTTGTAAGCTCGTTCCATAGAATCTTTTGCTGTTTCAGCGTCGCGGTTAGCCAGTGCAATACGACCGAGTAGCAACCAACCTGTTGAATCTTTTGGTTGGTAATGCAGACGAGTACGAAGCGCTAGAGTCAAATCTTCCAACTCATCATCCGTTAGTGCACCACCTTCCGATGACATTAGCTTTTTAGACAATTCAGGAAGGTTCGAGCTCACTTCTTGCCAGTGTTGAACTTTGTCCAACGCACCGAACTTAAAGTACATACCATAAGTCACAACGACGACAAGGATGATCGACGGTACAACCACACCAAGCGTAGAGATTTGAGTCTTCTTCATCTCTTCTTGTGCAGGAACATCATCAAGCAGAGACTGTTTCAAATCATCGATCAGTTCTTGTTGGTTATCAACAAGACCTTCCTCTGCTTCTACTTCTAACTCGACAAGACGGTCTTTATAGAACGCTTTATTCAACTCGTCGCGAAGCATTTCGTCATTGTTTGCCTTCTTGTTAATGAAAGGCAGAACAATTAAGAAAATTGCCGCTAGCGAAAGGATAATGGTAGAAATCCAAAATAGAGTCATTACTTCTTATCTCCGTCGTTCTCTTCATCGAGTAACGCTTTTAAGCGAGCTTCTTTGTCTGCATCCCAGTCTTTATCTGACTCTACTGCCGCTTTCGATTTTGACTTTCTGCTTCGCAAAATGATCAAGCCAAATCCAAACACAACCACCGCAAACGGACCAATCCAAAGGATCGATGTTGCTAGTGTCAGTGGTGGATTGTAAGTCACAAAGTTACCGTAGCGAGCAATCATGTAATCAATGATATCTTGCTTCGACTTACCGTCTTTTGTCATCTCGTACACTTTTTGACGTAAGTCGACCGCTAGCTCAGCATTCGAATCACCAATCGTGTTGTTCTGACATTTAGGGCAACGTAGCGTATTACTCAACTCTTTAAACTGCTGTTCTTGATCTACGGTATCAAATTCATGGAACTCGATAGGCGCAGCAGAAACAGTCGCTGAAATTGCGAACGTAGCGAATAGAGTAATCAGTGCCTTTCTAATCATTTCGATTCCTCCAACAACTCTTGATACATCGGCTCAAGCGTCGATGCCCAGTTGGTTGGGTTCACGTCACCAACATGGCGGTAGCGAACTACGCCGTTAGCATCGATTAGGAAAGTTTCAGGCGCGCCATACACGCCAAGGTCAAGGCCTAGCATGCCATTACCATCAAACAGGCTAATTAGGTACGGGTTACCCAACTCTTTTAGCCAACCAACCGCTTTGTTGCGATCATCTTTGTAGTTAAGACCAATGATCTTAACGCCTTGATCCGCAAGCTTGTTCAGGTAAGAGTGCTCTGCATAACAAGTAGGACACCAAGTCGCCCACACGTTAAGAAGCAGTGGCTCGCCTTTAAAGATCGCTTGATCATGAAACTTACCTGGTTGTTCTAAGTCTTCTAGACCAAACTCAGGAACAGGCTTACCAATCAATACGGATTCTAGCTTAGTTGGGTCATCGCCCGACTGGTTGCGCATTAATTGCGTTGCAAAGATTCCAGCTAGAACCATGAACGCAATCAATGGAATGAATAAAATCTTCTTGTTCATTCGAATTAAGCCTCCTGCTCTTCAGCCGACTTTTTGGTTGGCTTACGGAAACGGTAACGACGGTCACTGATAGCAATAGCGCCACCAATCGACATAATCAAAGAACCTGCCCAGATCCAACGTACAAATGGTTTGTAGTAGATACGTACAGCCCAAGATTTGTTGTCGTCTAAACGTTCACCCATTGCAATGTAAAGGTCGCGCGTTACGCCACGGTCAATCGCTGCTTCTGTCATCATAGACTTAGCTGTGGTGTAGAAACGTTTTTCAGCGTGAAGCGTGTTGATGTATTTGCCTTCTTTAGTAATTTCAAAGTCAGCAATGTAACCATCGTAGTTAGGACCATCTTTGTCACGAACCCCTGTAAACAGGAAGCTGTATTCTTCAAGCTGGTAGCTTTCACCTGGCGCCAGACGTACATCACGTTCGATGCTGTAGTTTTGCACCATCGCGATACCAATCACTGTCACGGCTAAACCTATGTGACCACACATCATTGCCCAGTGGCTACGAGGTAGCTTAGTTAGACCTTTCAAGAATGTATGACGGTGAGTCGCACGCTCATGCAGCTCAAAGCCGTGCATGAAGATGATCCAGAACGCCATTACCCAACCAGCAAACGCAGTACCACTGAAGCGGTCAGCCAGTAGAGCAACCATTAGCGCACTCAAGCCAAGTGAGAATGCACCTGAAATCAGCATTGGTTTAACAAGCTTAGACAGGTTGTCACGTTTCCATCGGATCAGAGGACCGATACCAAGCAGGAACGAGAACGGGATCATTAACCAGAAGAACAACATATCAAAGAATGGTGCACCGATAGATACCGAGCCCAAGCCTAACTGTTTGTGAACTAATGGCAGTAGCGTACCTACTAACACAACGACAAGCGCTGCAATCAGTAAGATGTTGTTACCAAGCAGTGCGTTTTCACGAGAAACCAGATCGAAGTTACCGCGAACACGAACCGATGCGCCTTTAATAGCAAACAACAGCAGTGAACCACCGATAACAAAGACTAGGAAACCTAGAATAAACATACCACGAGCAGGATCTGACGCGAATGCGTGAACCGATACCAAGATGCCCGAACGAACTAAGAATGTCCCCAGTAAGCTTAGCGAGAATGCAGAGATAGCCAGCAGTACTGTCCAAGCTTTAAATGTGCCACGCTTTTCAGTTACCGCTAGTGAGTGCATTAGAGCAGTACCAGCCAACCAAGGCATGAATGAAGCGTTTTCTACTGGATCCCAGAACCACCAGCCACCCCAGCCAAGTTCGTAGTAAGCCCACCATGAACCTAGTGCGATACCTACCGTTAGGAATAACCAAGCTGCGATTGTCCAAGGACGCGACCAACGAGCCCATGCCGTATCAAGACGACCACTCATTAGAGAAGCGATTGCGAAAGAGAACGCAACAGAGAAACCTACATAACCCATGTAAAGCATTGGCGGGTGAATAATCAAACCCGGATCTTGCAGTAGTGGGTTCAGGTCACGGCCATCAACAGGGAAGAAAGGCAATGTACGTAAGAACGGGTTAGACGTCACGATAATGAACAGCAAGAAGCCGACAGTAATCAGACCCATGATAGCCAAAACGCGAGCCACAGACTCTTGAGGCATACCACGACTGAATGTCGCTACTGCTACAGTCCAACCCGCTTGGATGAGAACCCAAAGCAGTAATGAACCTTCGTGCGCGCCCCAAACCGCCGTAATTCGGTAGTACCAAGGCAGTTGGCTATTCGAGTTACTTGCTACGTATTGAATCGTAAAATCATTGGTGTAGAACGCGTAACACAAGATAAAGAACGAAATCGCTAAGAATCCGAACATACCCCACGACAACGGTCGTGCGCTGTTCATCAATAATGTGTTATTTCGAGCGGCTCCATACAATGGGAGCACACTTAGCAGCAATGCAAGTCCCAAGGACAGGATCATCGCAAAATGGCCGATCTCGGCTATCATTGAGCATTTCCTTCTTTTTGTTCAGTCGTGTATTGCAAAGGCTCATGGGTTTTCTTCATTGCTTCCGCAACTTCAGAAGGCATGTACTCTTCATCGTGCTTTGCCAACACCTCAAACGCTTCGATTGTCGTTGCATTTTTAAGCACACCCTGAGCAACAATACCTTGGCCTTCACGGAAAAGATCAGGAAGGATGCCATCGTATAGAATCGTTACTTTAGGGCCTACATCCGCCAAATCAAAGCTTACACGTAGTGATTCATTGTCACGGCTTACAGAGCCGACTACGACCATGCCACCAATACGTAGGCGTTGACCAACTTCAGGTTTTTTACCATCTTTGCCGTTGACCAGCTCAGTTGGTGTGTAGAACAGATCCATGTTCTGGTTAAGTGCGTAAACCATCAATCCAACAGTCGCACTGATACCAAAAAAGATCGCTAAGACAATGCCCAGCCTCTTTTTACGTCTTGGGTTCATAGAGTGTTCTCCATATTTTTTGCTGCATCGATACGAGCCTGACGATCAATCTTAGCTTGTACTTCATTTAGTAATTGCTTACCACGACGAACGCTTACGACCAGTAAAATGATCATCGCGAGAAATGTGATTCCAAATGCACTCCATACATAGGAGGCATAGCCTCCCATGGCAAAGAAATCACTCAAAGATTCAAAATACATAATTACCTACCCTACTACGCTTTTTCAGCCGCAAGCTTGCGAACCCATGGACGGTGACTCTCTTTACTGATGATTTCGTTACGGAAACGAACCATAGTCACAGCACCAAAGAAAAAGGCGAAGCCGAAGATGTTAAGAAGAAGCGGCCATAACATGTCACTTGAAATAGAAGGCTTGTCGAACTTAGTGATCGTCGCGCCTTGGTGAAGTGTGTTCCACCACTCTACTGAAAAGTGAATGATAGGTAGGTTGATGACACCAACGATAGCCAAGATACCCGCCGCTTTTGCTGCTGTTTTTTGGTCGTCAAAAGCGTGGTGTAGTGCAATCACACCCAAGTATAGGAATAGAAGAATCAGCTCTGAGGTTAAACGCGCATCCCAAACCCACCAGGCGCCCCACATTGGTTTACCCCAAACAGCGCCGGTTAGTAACGCAATGAAGGTAAACACAGCACCAATCGGTGCCATCGCCAGTGCGGCCATGTCTGATAGCCTTACCTGCCATACCAAACCGATAAAGGCAGCAATCGCCATCGACATGTAAACGCCCATAGACCAGATTGCAGACGGTACATGGATGTAGATGATACGGAAGCTATCGCCTTGTTGGTAATCAGAAGGCGCAAATGCAAGCCCCCACACGGTACCGACGGATAGACACAATAGCGCTAGGATCGAAAACCATGGCAAAAGTTTACCAGCAAGCTGATAAGAGGTTTCTGCTTTGGCATAGGGATGGAGCCATTTCCACATGTTGTAATCTCACTCTTACTTCATATTGCTTACAGCTATTAAAGCTATAATTATAATAATTTTATTTGTCTTGCTTTCAGTTTTATTGACTCTATGAGTCCAATCGTCACATTTGGTTCACATTGGCTATACGATAACGGAACCCCAATCAGTTCACACTCACTCTAAGTGCGGCACTGATCGCAAAAGGCGTCATAGTCATCGCACCCATTAACATTGCCCCAAGCACCGCCAATTGGCCGTTGTACGCAACGCCCAAAGCCGCAGCGTCAATCGCTGACGTCGCGAAAATCAAAATGGGGATGTAAAGCGGCAAGATTAACAGGCTTAACAGGACTCCGCCCTTCTGTAACCCAACGGTTAACGCAACACCAATCGCACCAATAAAACTCAATGCGGGTGTTCCTACCAGCAAGGTCAACACAACTGAGAGCCATGTATCAAAATCTAAAGACAACAAAACAGCCAATAATGGGCTGATTAAAATCAATGGTAACCCGGTCAACAACCAGTGTGCTATGACTTTGGACAATACTACCAACTGCAACGGGATTGGCATCAGCATCATCTGTTCAAGGGCGCCATCTTGAAAATCATCACGGAAAAGACGCTCTAAAGAGAGCAATGCAGAGAGCAAAGCGGCCACCCAAACAATACCCGCAGCAATACGCGCAAGTAGGTTTGGCTCTGGGCCAATACTCAAAGGGAAAAGCGTGATAACAATGATGAAGAACCACAAAGGGTTAAAGATATCCGCTTGACGTCGAAACGCGATAAGCAGTTCGCGTCGGATAATCGTGGTCATTGAAGAGATCATATTACTCACCCAACTTTATTTTTCTTAGTTTCGGGCTATCAGCAAACATATCTTGGTGTGTGGTTAACAACACAATGCCACCGTTGTCTGCATGCTGAGAAAAAAGAGATTCGAGAACTTTCACGCCCTGCTTATCAATGGCAGTCAGCGGCTCATCAAGAATCCACAACATTTGCTTGCTCAACCAAAGGCGAGCCAACGCAACTCGGCGTTGTTGGCCTGCTGAAAGTTGCCCCGCAGGTACGTCTTCTCTGCCCGCAAGCCCGACTTGAGCCAGCGCGTGATAAAGCTCTTCTTTGCTGGTACCGCCACTGTGAATCGACTGATAAAAGCTCAGATTCTCATAAGCACTAAGCTCGCGCTTTACGCCTGTTTGGTGACCAAGAAAAAGTAAATTTTGATGATAAACATCTCGACTCGATTCAATAGACTCACCGTCCCAAGAGATAGTGCCGTCATCGCGATCGCCTAAGCCAGTAATAATCCTAAGGAGTGTCGTTTTCCCGGTACCGTTACGACCTTCAACTTGAACCAGCTCACCTGGTTTCAATTGAAAAGACAACGATTCAAACAGAATCCTGTCGTCACGAATAGCAGTTAAATTTGAGACTTCTAGCATAGGTAAATTTAGTCGAGTAATGAGAGCGCTATAGTAGCACACCAACATGGTGACAAAACAGGACTAGGCGTTTTCGATAGAACAAAGTCGGTAAGAAACTGTTACCACCTCATCACAATTTACACATTTTCATCAACAAACAAGATATTGTCGTAGATACAAGCACTTATAAACATCGTTCTATATAGATCGGACAGGCATAAAAAAAGAAGCCGAAGCTTCTTTTAAAGAGGAATACGTAATAAACATCAATTGCTCAATACGAATTAAGCGCTCAATTTAACGACGTCGAGGCGGGTCTCTGCGATCGCGAGAGGCATCGGGTTGCTGATCGTACGATGAAGGGTCGCTTCGTAATGAAGGAATTTTCTCTTTACCAGCAAGCTTGTTCTGCAGAGACATCATCAGCTCAGCTTCTGCTTTGGGTAATTCACATTCTTCAATTAACTCGTTAATCCCAGCGCCAAGCTGAACCATTTTCGTTGCACGTGTGTACAAACGTCCATCGGTATCCGCATGTTCCAGCTCAACAATACGTTCATTCAAATGTTTGATAAGATCTTGTTGTTCAGTCACTTTCTGGCCAAGGCCAACCACAACAGAGCGAACCTCAAGTAATTGCTTACTCGATTTTTGAAGCTCTTTGTCCAAGTTACGAACTTGCAGGCGTGACTGATCGAGCTGCTTTTGAATCGCACGTTTTACTTTGCTAATCAAAATCAGGATAAATAACGTAAAAACCCCAACGCCTGATATCAGAGCGACAGGGCTTAAAGGAAGCGCTTCAAACATTACAGGTGAGCCATCTCATCCCATTCGTCTTCGCTTAGTAGTTTGTTTAGATCTACTAAGATAAGTAGCTTGCCATCTCGGTTACTTACACCTTGGATGAACTTAGCACTTTCATCAGTACCAACACTTGGCGTTGTGTCGATTTCAGAAGAACGCAGGTAAACCACTTCAGCAACGCTATCTACTAGAATGCCAATTACTTGACGCTCAGATTCAATAACGATGATACGAGTGTTGTCTGTGATTTCACCTTGCATCAAACCAAAGCGAGAACGAGTGTCGATAACAGTAACAACGTTACCACGTAGGTTAATAATACCTAGAACGTAATCTGGAGCACCCGGTACTGGAGCAATTTCGCTGTAACGTAGTACTTCACGTACTTGCATTACGTTGATGCCGTAAGTTTCTTCTTCTAGCTGGAAAGTCACCCATTGAAGTACTTCATCATTCGTTTGCTCTTTTCTTACTTCAACTTCACTCATATGAGACATAGATAATCCTCTTGCCGTCGTTACCGACCACTATTATTAACTTGATGCTTATTGTTAGCCCAATGCTTATTACTAGCTTAATGCTTTTACATCTAGCCCTGCGTTTAGCATGGCGATTAATGCTTCAACATGAATCAAAGCACACATTTTTTCTTTTACCATACCAGCGAGCCATGGGCGTTTCCCTGCCATTTCTCGCCAACGTACTTTGTCTGTATTAAGTAGCTCGGTGCCTTTGAGCTCTGTGCCCGCCAGGCCCCACAAGCTCTCTCCAAGCATCACTATATATTGATAGTTTTCTTTGTATTCGTCACCTGATAGTTTCTCAGACATCACCCATTTTGCGGTGTCGACCACATCTAGCTGACTATCACGGTTGGTTTGTAAACCCAAATACCAAGCTGGCTTACCAATGATATGACTTAACTCTTCAAGGCGATGGATGCCGCCAAGCTCATCAAGTGGCACCGCAAAGGTCACGCCGTTTACATCAAAATACAAGACTTGAAAGTCTTCTTTGCGAACCGTACTTTCCCAAGAGGTAAACTGGTCAGCACCTCCTGCTTGAGTTTCGGGTTCAATAACTGTCTCGGGATCAGGAACGTCAAGTTCAGGCTCAACAGCCTTAACTTCTACTTGTTCCGTCTCCAACGATTCAGCTTGTAACTCTTCAATTTGCTGCGATTCAACAGGTGGCTCTAAAACAATTGATAAATCGGGTTCTGGAAGATTCCAATCCTGAATCTCTGGCTCTTCGAACACTTGAACAGACTCAACCGCGGCATCAAACATTTGCATGTCTGCTTGCTGGGCGATTTTCTGGGTGTTCTGATCCATCAACTCATCAAGGTTCAGTTCATCAACAACATTGGTCGCCTCTAAACGGCTGAGTAGTTTCTGAACATCTTCAAGGTTAGGAACCTCAAACTCAGCCGCGCGTATTTCTGCGTAGCTAGAGTGGTGACTCGAAAATTGGCGCTCTGGCTCTGGCTCTGGC
>NZ_JBFRST010000008.1:0-106563 GCF_041473705.1 Vibrio sp. 10N.222.55.B11 | reverse complement strand
CTGGCTCTGGCTCTGGCTCTTCAGATTGTGATTCGTCGCTCGACTCGTCAACAAAAAAATCGTCAGATTCAAAGCTTTCATCGCCTAATAACGCAGTAAAGTAATCATCCAGTGCTTGTTCACTAGAGAGACTTGGCTGCGCCATTGTTGATTCTTTATTCGCGCTCATTTATCGCCAACCTTTCGAGATAAATAAGCAACTGTTTATAAGCAAATACACCACGGCTACCCGATGCAAAATGAGAGGCTGGCAAGCGTTTTAGGCTCGCGTCTCGAAACTTGGTATCAATCGGCACAGCAGACGTCCAAACTTGGTTTGGGTAATCATCTTTGAGCTGCGTTAATGTTTGCAGTGAGGCTTTGGTTCGCTTGTCGTACATCGTCGGGACAATCGTCACCTTAAACGGTGTTTTGCGCGACTTCTGCATAATGGTCAAAGTGCGAATCATGCGCTCTAAGCCCTTCATCGCCAAAAATTCCGTCTGTACCGGAATCAATATACGATCGCTTGCAGCCAATGCATTGACCATCATCACACCAAGAATTGGCGGGCAATCGATCAACACATAGTCGTAGTCATCTTTTAAAGCGGCCAAAGCACGCTTCAAGATCAACCCCATGCCGCTTCGATTTCCCATTACACGGTCTAATGTCGCCAAAGACATATGCGCAGGGATAATATCGATACCTTCGACTTCCGTTTGTAAAAGCAAAGGTCTTACCGTCTGCGCGTTAAATTCACGCAGCTGGAACAGATCAAACAGGCTCGATTCCACCGTATCTGAATCGTAACCCAGATAGGTGGTCAGTGATGCATGTGGGTCAGTATCAACCAACAGAACACGGTGCCCCTTCAACGCAAGTAAACCTGCTAGAGTCACGGTCGTGGTCGTTTTACCAACACCACCTTTTTGGTTTGCAACACTCCAAACAATCATTTCGATTTACCTAAGCTAACCCAACTTCAACCAAGATCCTTTCCGCGATGCGGTCTAGAGGGAGGTCTTCAGTAGAAATGCCAGCTTTTGCTACAGCTTGAGGCATACCATATACAACACAACTATCTTCGTCTTGTGCCCAAATCGTCGAGCCCGCAGTTTTCAACATACGCGAACCTTCTCGACCATCTGCGCCCATACCGGTCAGTATCATAGACAAAACTTTGTCGCCGTAGATCTTCGCTGCAGAGCCAAATGTGACATCCACACAAGGCTTGTAGTTCATGCGGTCGCCGCCATCGATAATTCGTAGACGTGCAGACCCTGCGCGGCCATCCACCATCATCTGTTTACCACCCGGAGCAAGATACGCCACGCCAGGTTTTAACACATCACCGTCTTGCGCTTCGCGAACTTCAATCTTACACAAGGTGTTCAATCGGCTCGCAAAAGCAGCAGTGAATGTTGCTGGCATATGCTGAACTAACACAATTGGGTGTGGATAGTTAGCAGGGATGCGAGTCAAAATCTTCTGTAGAGCAACAGGGCCGCCAGTCGACGTACCAATTGCTGTTAATTGATACTTCTTACCTGACGCTCTGAATTTCGCCGTAGATGCAACCGCAGGCTTCGCTGTTGAAGTCGAAGCTGCTGTTGAAATCGGCTGGCGCAATGGCGTAGCTGTTGAAGTCGTTGCTGTCGCTCTCGGCGTAATAGGAGCACGGCGCATAAACGCACGCTTTGCTGCAATCTGAATCACACGCTGTTGAAGCAATGCAACTGCATCGTCGCGGTTACGTGCAATATCTTCAAACTTCTTAGGTAAGAAGTCGAGAGCACCTGCATCTAACGCATCTAACGTTGCTCTCGCTCCATCATGCGTTAACGATGAAAACATCAAAATAGGCGTTGGAGACGCGGCCATGATTTCACGAACGGCAGTGATACCGTCCATGACAGGCATTTCAATATCCATCGTGATTACGTCAGGTCTTAGCTGTTTCGCTTTTTCAACGGCTTCTTTACCGTTTACTGCTACATCAATGACTTCTAGGCGAGCCTCTGAGTTGATGATCTCGCTAACGCGACGACGAAAGAAACTCGAATCATCAACGACTAATACTTTAATCGCCATATTTATCCTTAAATTAAATTCTTGACGCAGCTGCGTACTGCTTCAACAAGTCCGGCACATCTAGAATCAATGCTATGTGTCCGTCACTTGTAATTGTCGCACCTGCCATTCCTGGCGTGCCTTGCAGAAGCTTATCAAGCGGCTTGATCACGACTTCTTCTTGACCGATAAGCGTATCGACAACAAAACCAACACGTTGGCTACCAAGTTGTACGATAACAACATGGCCGTGCCCTTTACGCAGCTCAACAATACCCGCTTTAGGAGCAAGCCAGTTTTGCAAGTAGAACAACGGAATAGACTTATCGCGAACGATAATCGTCAGCTGGCCATCAACCACGTTTGTGCGGCTTAAATCTAGGTGGAAGATCTCGTTTACAGAAGCCAATGGCAATGCAAATGGATGACCGGCAACACCGACCATCAAGGTTGGTAGAATCGCTAGGGTTAGTGGAACCTTGATGGTGATCTTGGTGCCCTGTCCCATTTCTGAATCAATATCAATAGAGCCGTTCAGTGTGTTGATCGCTGTTTTCACAACGTCCATGCCCACACCACGACCAGAGATATCCGAGATCTGCTCTTTGCTTGAGAAGCCAGGAGCAAAAATCAGGTTGAAACACTCTTTATTTGATAAGCGAGACGCTGCATCTTCATCCATCAGGCCACGTTTAACCGCGATAGCACGAAGCTTATCAGGGTCCATACCGCCACCGTCATCAACGATAGCCAGTTCAATGTGGTCACCTTCTTGAGAGGCAGACAGAATCACTTTACCCGTTTGTGATTTACCCGCAGCAACACGGTCGTTTGGCATTTCAATACCATGATCGACAGAGTTTCTCACCAAGTGAATCAGGGGATCAGCAAGTGCTTCTACTAAGTTTTTATCAAGGTCCGTTTCTTCGCCACGCATTTCAAGAACAATGTCTTTCTTCAAGCTACGAGCAAGGTCACGGACAACTCGTGGGAAGCGACCAAATACTTTCTTGATCGGCTGCATACGAGTCTTCATTACCGCACCTTGAAGGTCTGCAGTAACAACATCTAAGTTAGAGACAGCTTTCGACATTTCTTCGTCGTTGCTGTTGAGGCCTAGGCTGACTAGTCGGTTACGCACCAATACCAGTTCACCCACCATGTTCATGATGGTGTCCAGTGTTGATGTATCAACACGAACTGTCGCTTCAGCTTGTTGCTTCTTAGCCGGCACTTTAACTTCAGCTTTTGCTGGAGCGCTCGGTTTTGGCTCAGCTTTAACGGCAACTGGCGCAGCAGGTTTAGGCGCAGCTTGAGGTGCTACTGCCTTAACTTCTGCTGGCTTAGTCGCGGCATCCAATTCTTCAATCGAAGGTCCATTACCTGAGCCATGTAGTTGGTCAAGTAACTTCTCGAACTCTTCGTCAGTCATCAGATCATCGCCTTCAGACATCGCCGAAACAGGTGCTGCTGGCGGCGTTGGCGGTGGAGGAGGCGTTGAACTTGCCGCTGTCGGGCTCTTACCCGCACCGTGCAATTCATCTAATAACTTTTCAAATTCGTCATCAGTAATATCACCACTGTCAGCAACAGACTGAGGTGCAGCGGGTGCTGGCGGCGGTGTTGGTGCAGAAGGCGCTGTTGGTGAACCACCTTTACCGTGAAGCTCATCAAGCAAGCGTTCAAACTCATCTTCAGAGATATCATCGACTGAAGATGCATTGATGTTTGAGCTTTCAGCAGTAGGTTCCGGAGCAATAACAGGCTCAGGCGCTGCAACAACAGGTTCAGGGATAATAGGTGCAGGCGCTTCTACTGGTGCCACTTCATCCGCAGACTCTGGTTTACAGAGACGGTGAAGTTCATCCAATAAAGATTGGTCGGCTGGCACTAAAGGTTCCTGATCTTGCACGGCGCGAAACTGTACATTGACTGTATCTAGCGCCTGCAGCATGGTATCCATCAAACCTGATGTTACGCTGCGTTGGCCGTTTCGCAGAATGTCGAACACATTCTCAGCACCATGACAAGTATCCACCAGCTCAGTTAATGCTAGGAAACCAGCACCACCTTTTACTGTATGGAAACCACGGAAAATAGCATTTAATAGGTCTTTGTCGTCAGGGTTATTCTCAAGCTCTACCAGTTGTTCTGATAGGAGTTCAAGGATCTCTCCTGCTTCGACTAAAAAGTCCTGAAGAATATCTTCGTCTAAATCGTAGCTCATACGTTACCTTTAAAATCCAAGACTGGATAACAAATCGTCGACTTCATCTTGAGATGCGACAGCGTCTTCGCGCTCTTCTGGGTTCATAATTGGACCTTCAGGCGCAATCGATGCTTTCTTCTCTGACTCTGGAGTTGGCTCTTTTTGATTCGCACCGAATACCGTGAGAATCTCGACCAAACGTCCTTCCACCTCATTCACCAAGGTAATAACTTTGCTGATTATCTGCCCAGTTAAATCTTGGAAATCCTGAGCCATCAAGATTTCAGTCAATTGTCCGCGTAGTTCAGTACTGTCGCCTTCTACTTGGACAAGCAATCCATCAATGCGGTGACATAAAGCTTTAAATTGTGCCAGCTCAATGCGGCCATGCATCAGTTCATTCCATTGAGGCCTTACTTGAAGTAAACACTCGTGTAGGTTGTCTGCGATTGGCATACAGCGATCGACAGCGTCCATCGTCTTATTTGCCGCAACTTCCGTTTTATCAATGACATACTGAAGGCGATCCCTTGCATCAGGGATTTCGTCATTTGCGATAACGCTGATGCGTTCATCGAAATTGAATTGAGTCAAAGAGTCGTGGAGGTCGCGTGTCAGACTTCCTATTTCTTGAAGCATTGGATTGTCTTGAAGACTAAAGTTATCTTCATAAATGCTTCTCACAAGAGAATCAGCATTTTGCTGCTCATCGTTCTCAAGCAGCTCTACTAATTTTTTTGCTTGTTCTAATGAAATCATCCTGAATTCGGCCTTACTCCGCATACTTTGTGCGCTTAGGCTATCGAGATAAACAGATAACTTATCAGTCAGTGTTTACCTAGAAGTGCCTAAATTTATTGATGCTTATAAGCGATCAAAAATCTTATCAAGTTTCTCTTTCAGCGTTGCAGCAGTGAAAGGCTTCACAATGTAACCATTAACACCCGCTTGCGCAGCTTCGATGATCTGCTCACGCTTCGCTTCAGCTGTGATCATAAGCACTGGAAGGTGCTTAAGTTCTGCGTCTGCGCGAATGTGTTTAAGCAGGTCAATCCCTTGCATGCCTGGCATGTTCCAGTCAGTTACCACGAAATCAAATTCGCCTTTTTTCAGCATAGGTAACGCGGTCAAGCCATCATCTGCTTCTTGAGTGTTGTTGAAACCTAAATCGCGAAGTAGGTTTTTAACAATTCGGCGCATCGTTGAAAAATCATCAACAATGAGAATTTTCATGTTTTTGTTCAAATTAGCCTCCACTGAATAGGATCAGTGTTGTTAGTCGTTCTGTGTCCAAGCACTTAACTTAGTGCGTAAACGCTGCATAGATTGGCTCAGTATTTGGCTGACACGAGATTCGCTGACACCTAACACTTCCCCAATCTCTTTTAAATTGAGTTCTTCGTCGTAATAAAGCGAAAGCACAAGGCCTTCCCTTTCCGGAAGTTGTTTTATCGAATCGATCAAAGCTTGGCGGAATGACTCATCAGCAACCCCTTGAAAAGGCGTATTATCTTGAGAGTCTTCATTCGGAGATATTACATCATCTGAGACGCCTAAATCTTCAATTCCAACCAGTCTTGAGCAATTAATGTCAGTTAAAGCACTGTGATACTGCTCTAAACTGAGCCCCATGTGTTTTGCCACTTCGGCATCACTCGGGTCGCGGTTGAGGATACCCTCTAATTCCGCAATTGCACTGCTGATTTCTCGATTGTTCTTATGAACCGATCTCGGCACCCAGTCCCCACGGCGAATGTCATCCAACATTGCCCCGCGAATCCGAATACCAGCATACGTCTCAAAGCTTGCGCCTTTGGTACCATCATAGTTTTGTTGCGCTTCAATCAAGCCGATCATGCCAGCTTGAATTAAGTCATCAACCAATACATTAGGCGGTAATCGCCCCAACAAGTGATGAGCGATACGTTTAACCAACACAGAGTACTTCTCAAAAAAAGCCTGTTGGCTATTGTGATTAGCGTGTTGGTCGTAAGTAAGCGCTTTATTCACCAAATGGTTCCTCTATAAATTCAGTACGATTCAGCAGCCTTTCAACAAAGAACTCCAAGTGTCCGCTCGGTGTTTTTGGTATTGGCCAGGTCAAGGCTTTGTTAGCCAAAGAGCTGATTGCCAATGCAGCTGGAGAGCGAGGAAACGCATCGACTACGATTTTCTGTCTCTTGACTGATTGACGTACTTTATCATCTAAAGGAATACATGCTACGAGTTCGAGGCTCACATTCAAGAAGCGCTCTGTGACCAAAGTCAACTTTGCAAATAATTCTCGGCCTTCGCGGTAGCTTCTGACCATATTTGCAACAACTTTGAATCGCTGAACTTGGTGTTCTCTGCTTAAAAGCTTAATCAAAGCATATGCATCCGTGATCGAGGTAGGTTCATCACATACCACGACAACCACGTCTTGCGCCGCTCTTGAGAAGCTGATCACCATGTCCGAAATACCGGCTGCGGTATCAACCAACAAGATATCCATCTCGTCTTCAAGCGAACCGAATGCGCGAATCAAACCAGCATGCTGTGCGTGTGAAAGTTCAGTCATGCTTTGAGTGCCCGATGTCGCTGGAATAATTTTAATTCCGTGCGGCCCTTCGACAATCGCATCCTTAAGTTCACATTCGCCAGCCAACACATGCCCAAGGTTTCGTTTAGAACGAATACCTAGCATGATATCGACGTTCGCTAGTCCTAAATCGGCATCTAGCACCATGACTTTTTTGCCTTGGCGCGCCATGCAAATAGCCATACCTAACGTCACATTAGATTTACCAACGCCTCCCTTACCACCGGTTACAGCGATAACTTTTGTGAGTGAAGGCTTGGTTAAGCGACGGAGGCCGCTAGCTTGGTCATGTATCATATTTTCATTCATATTTATCCGCCGCCTAGAGCCCTTCAGAATCGCTATTCCAGTAATGAGGTTCATTCTCTGTAGATTTTTCTAATAGCTCATTAGCCTTAGCAATCATGTACTTTGGCTGAGCTATAACGATATCTTCAGGAACTCGTTGACCATTTGCTATGTAAGCAACTGGTAATGCATTTTGTATTACGACACTGATGAATTCACCTAGACTTAGGGATTCATCCAGCTTAGTCATGATGCATCCCGACAACGGGATTCTTCTAAAGTGTTCAATTGTTTCTTGCAGCACTTTGCGTTGCGCGGTTGCAGGCAACACAAGGTAGCTATTGATAACGGAACCACTCTCTTGCATCAATGTGTCTAACTGCTCAGATAGGCGAACATCTCGTTGTCCCATGCCTGCAGTATCGACCAGAATCAGGCGACGATTACGTAACTGATATATTACATCGGCCAGTTCGCTAGAATCTTTAGCAACTCTTACAGGACAACCCATAATTCGGCCGTAGATCGATAACTGCTCATGTGCACCTATACGATATGTGTCAGTTGTCACTAGTGCGACGTTATCAGCGCCATATTCCATGGCAGCACGTGCAGCTAGCTTTGCAACAGTCGTTGTTTTACCCACGCCGGTTGGGCCAAGTAGAGCCACAATACCGCCGCGTTTTAAAATATCTTTTTGTGTAACGGAGATTTGGTCAGCAACCAGAGCTAACAGAGCCTTCCATGCACGTGCAGGTTTAGTATCTTCAGGAATGTAGCAAGCCATTTGATCGGCAAGCTCTGCAGATACACCCATACGTTCAAGGCGCTTAATAAGCATGGCTCTCAGTGGTTCACGGCGCTCAACTTCTTGCCACATCAACCCAGAAACTTGATGCTCTAACAGACGACGAATTGAGGTCATCTCTTCGCGCATCGTTTCCATTTCAGTATCAGAACCTTTGGACTGAGTGTTCTCTCGACCACGATCATAACGGGTAGGATCCAAGCGAGGTGTCGGGCGCTCTACTCTGCGGTCTTCAGCAATCAACTTAGACAAACCCGTTTCACGAGCAAATGCAGAATCAAGATTTCCGTGAGACTGTTGGTTACCGTGAGATTGCTGATGGCCATGAGACTGCAAATTGCTTTGAGTCTGATGACTATGAGGCTTATGGCCCGTGCTTGATTGGCGATTGAGCAATGCTGACAATGAATCTTCATTTTCTGCACGATGCTGTGGCTCATCATCGGCGCCATGACTGTATTGCTTAAGCATATTCGCAAAGCGCTTAGTCATTGAGCGTCCACCTTCAACATTCGACTGTAGGCTAACCTTGTCATCGTCTAGTTGACGTCGCCCAGCAGGAGCTGCGAGCGCGGCCATTTGCGTATATTGGCTTTGTGCAGGCTGCTGAGGTTTATTTAATCTCTGGCTCGCTGTCGACGGGCTGGATTCGCCATCAATAGCGGCAACAATTTCCACGCCACCTGCGACCTTTTTGTTAGACATGATCACCGCTTCTGAACCAAGTTCTTCTTTAACTTGGAGCAGAGCCGTTCGCATATCTTTTGCAAAAAATCGTTTAATTTTCAATTCGATTGTCCGTTCTAATTAGGCGGCTTAATTACCAACAGCTTGTACTATACGTATCTGCTTTTCGTCCGGTATTTCTTGGTAAGACAAGACTCGCAAGCTTGGGATCGTGTTCTTAACGAACTTAGCCAGAGTCGAACGCAACACGCCAGAGGTCAATAGTACCGCGGGCTCACCTTTCAGCTCTTGCTCTTGTGTAGCGTGGCTGAGAGAGGTCTGTAAACGTTCGGCTAAACCAGGTTCAATACCAGCAGATTCTCCGCCGGATGCCTGCATGGTTTTATGCAAGATTTGTTCCAGCTCAGGAATCAAAGTTATCACTGGCAATTCTGGTTCTATACCATTGATTTCTTGAACAATTAGTCGTTTCAATGAGATACGAACCGCCGCAGTAAGTATGTCAGGTTCTTGACTCTTACCTGAATACTCCGACAAAGTTTGGACTATGGTTCGAATATCACGAATTGGAATCGCTTCATTCAGCAGGTTCTGTAGTACTTTCACAACCACACCCAACTGCAATTGATCCGGTACAAAACCTTCAACCAGCTTAGGTGTTGAGCGGCTGAGCATCTCAAGCAAGTTCTGAACTTCTTCATGACCAATAAGCTGTGATGCGTTGTTGGTTAGCAGCTGGCTAAGGTGTGTCGCCAGTACTGTAGAAGAATCTACAACGGTATAACCTAGAGCTTGTGCGTGTTCACGCTGCTCTTCACGAATCCAAACCGCTTCAAGGCCAAAGGCAGGGTCAATCGTCGGCTCGCCATCGATCATGCCATAGACTTGGCCCGGGTTAATCGCGAGTTCCATGTCTGGCTTAATCTCAGCTTCACCCACAGCAACACCCATCAAGGTAATGCGGTAGCTGTTTGGTGTCAGTTCTAGGTTATCGCGAATGTGTACTGCTGGGATCAAGAAACCAAAGTCTTGAGACAGCTTTTTACGCACACCTTTAACGCGTTCAAGCAATTCACCACCTTGGTCTCTATCAACCAAAGGAATTAAACGGTAACCCACTTCTAAACCAATAATATCGACAGGTTGAACATCATCCCAAGAGAGCTCCTTCTGAGAGCCTACTTCTCCATTGGCTTCAACCGTGGCCGGAAGGTTAGGTTCTTCCGCCTTCTTCTTGTTCTTTTTATCGATGTAGTACGCCCCCGCGCCTGCAACGATGGCAAGGCTCAAGAACGAGAAATGTGGCATGCCAGGAACAATACCCATAATGCCAAGGATGGCGGCAGTGATCATAAGGGCTTTAGGGTTGTCGAACATTTGGAAGACAAGTTGCTCGCCCATATCTTCATCGGTGTTTTGACGCGTTACCATCATTGCAGCTGCGATCGACAATAATAGAGACGGAATTTGTGCTACCAGACCATCACCGATAGTCAGTAGTGTATAGATTTCGATTGCTTCGCCAAAACCAAGGTCAAACTGAGCCATACCAATGCTCAAGCCACCAATGATGTTGATGAATAAGATTAAGATACCAGCGATCGCATCGCCTTTAACAAACTTAGAAGCACCGTCCATCGAACCGTAGAAGTCAGCTTCTTTGGTTACTTCAAAACGTCTCAGACGCGCCTGGTCTTGGTCGATCAAACCTGCGTTCAAGTCGGCATCGATTGCCATCTGTTTACCCGGTAAGGCGTCTAACGTGAAACGCGCGCTTACTTCCGAGATACGACCCGCACCTTTGGTTACAACCATGAAGTTGATGATCATAAGAATCAAGAACACCACTAGACCTACCGCATAGTTACCACCGATAACCACGTTACCGAAGGCTTCAATCACATTACCGGCCGCGTCGCCACCTTCATGACCATGAAGCAATACCACACGTGTCGAAGCAACGTTCAAGGCCAATCGAAGTAGAGTCGCAATCAGCAGGACGGTTGGGAATGCAGCGAAGTCTAAAGGCCTGCGGGTATATACCGAGACCAGTAGCACAACCATAGACAGTGCAATGTTGAAGGTGAAGAACATATCCAACAAGAAAGCTGGAATGGGCAACACCACCATAGCAAGCGTTGCAAGTACCATAATAGGTGCACCAATCGCAGGCATGGCACGGTTAGGGATTTTAGGTAGCTTGTCCGCAAAAGGCAGGGAGAATTTCATAAATCTAGACAGTTTCGCTATGTTGTAGCTCTCTGAACAAGTGGATTAGGTCTTAGTCAGGGCTGTTTGCTATGGGCTTATAATGTTCAGGCTACTACAGCAAACACTGTACCAACATCTCACGTCAAATTATCGCCATCACCTCTATAAAAGGAAGATTAGCTAGCTCGCTATTATCAGGGTTCATCACGCAGAGCTCAAGCAATTGATCTAATGACGTAAATCAGGTGGGATCGGCATATTAGAATCTTGCAGTTTTGGTCGCTCACCACCTCGTTTTCGGTACTGTTTAAGCTGGAAAACATATGCAAGCACTTGTGCAACTGCCGTAAACAGACCGTCAGGAATTTGTTGTTCTAGCTCAGTGGTGTGATAAAGCGCCCTCGCCAATGGCGGCGCTGGAACTATATAGATGTCGTTTGCACGCGCAATCTCTCGGATCTTCATCGCCATGTGGTCGACACCTTTAGCAACCACAATTGGTGCTTTGTCTTGATTCTGCTTATAGCGCAGCGCCACTGAAAAGTGTTCCGGGTTGGTCACAATCACATCCGCTTGAGGAACGTCTGCCATCATGCGACGCTGAGCCGCTTCCCTTTGAAGCATACGAATTCGGCCTTTCACTTCCGGCTTACCTTCAGTGTCTTTGAATTCGTCTTTGACTTCTTGTTTGGTCATCTTCAATTGATCGGCGTGTTGCCAGATCTGGAACGGGATATCAATCGCCACCACAATAAGCAGCGAGAAACTGATCAACAGGATGAAATTGAGCAAGATATCCAAGGCATGGAAGATGTTCTGTGGGTACACATCCATACTCAGCTGCATTAAATCATGCTGAGAGGCTTGAATCAGATAAATCGCCATCCCCGATACGAGCGCTACTTTAAGAATAGACTTGAGCAGTTCAACCCAGCTTTGCAGGCCAAACATACGCTTGATGCCACTGAGTGGGTTGAGCTTAGACGCCTTAGGCATTGCTGCTTGCATTGAGAAGTTAATCCCACCGACACCCGCAGCGCCGATGACGGCAGCAACAAACAAGGTTATCAGTATCAAAAACAGCGGGAACAGCAGGTTCACCAGTGCACCACCAGCGATTTCTAGGAGTTTGTTAGTGTCAAAAATTTCGTCGCGACTCAAAGAGAACAGACGTTGCATGGCCTCGAACAAAGCCTTCGCCATCGATTCGCCAAACCACATTAATGCAATTGCACCGACAATAAGTACCGACGCTGACGCTAGCTCTTTTGACCTTGCAACCTGCCCTTTCTCTTTGGCCTGTTGCAAGCGTTTGGGCGTGGCGTCTTCTGTGCGTTCTTGACCGTCTGACTCTGCCATTTCAGTCTCCTAGCAATCTAACCGGATTAGACGACATATCTGTTGTTCGCCCTGCATCCAGAATAGCTCATAGTGACTATACAAGCCGCCAAGGATGTACCAACAAAGTAACAGACCCACGAGTAGCGCAAATGCAAAACCCAAAGAAAAGATGTTTAATTGAGGTGCCGCACGCGTCATTACACCAAAAGAAAGGTTAATCGTTAGCAGCGCAATAATCCCCGACAATGACATCGCTAATGCCGTTTTGAACATGATGCCGAGCCACAACGCGAGCTCTCGAAAATCCACAGAGGTTAGAGAGCCACTGCCAATCGGCAAGGTCTTAAAACTAAACACCACCAGCTGCAGCATTTTCAAGTGACCATCGGTCGCCAAAAAAAACATGGTCGCTAGCAGCATGAACAGCTGACCAAGTACCGGCGTGTTTTGCCCGTTAGCCGGGTCGACCATTGATGCAAAACCCAAGCTCGATTGCATACCGAGGATCTGACCCAGCATAACAAAGGTTTGAATCATGAACTGGGTAACAAAACCCATGGCCACGCCAATCACAATTTGCTCGAAGACAGTCAGGAAGCCTTGAAAGGACAGAAGTTCAATCTCTTTGGGAACGGCCGGAATCGCAGGCATCACCGCAAAAGTGATCGCCAAGCCTAAATACAGACGAATACGCGGCGACACGAAGCGTGCCCCTGTTACCGTCATCACCATCAGCATCGCTGAGATGCGAGTGTATGGCCAAAAATAATTGGCTAACCACTCTAGTACAAGGCTCGTTGGGTATTCCATATCGGTTTAATACAGAACTTGCGGCAAGCGTTCGATGAGCTCAAAAAAGAACTCCATCATCATCTGGGTCATCCAGTGTGCGAATAGCATCAACGCCAACAAAGTTACGATCAAACGCGGCAGGAAACTCAGGGTTTGTTCGTTGATTGAGGTCGCAGCTTGGAAAACAGCCACAACCAAACCGATCAGCAGGCTAGGAATAATGATGGCGCAAACCATGATTAATACCATCCAAAGGGCATCTCGGAACAACTCTACGAATATTTCAGGATTCATTATTCCCCCAGCTACAAGGCAAAACTGCCGGCGAGTGTGGAGAGTATCAAGTTCCAGCCATCAACAAGAACAAACAGCATCAACTTAAACGGCAGCGATACAATCATCGGTGACAACATCATCATACCCATAGCCATCAATACCGATGCCACCACCAAGTCGATGATTAGGAAAGGCAAGAACAGCATAAATCCGATTTGGAAAGCCGTTTTTAATTCCGATGTGATAAATGCTGGAATCAGAACCGCCATCGAAACATCTTCAGGGTTAGTCACTTCCGCGCCAGAAATCTCAACAAAGGTTTCAAGATCTTTGATTCGAGTCTGCTTGAGCATGAAGGATTTAATCGGTTTTTGGGCAACATCAAATGCCTGTCGTGCCGATATCTGTTCATTAAGATAAGGCTGAACTGCTTGTTCGTTCACTTGATTAATCACTGGCGACATGATGAAGAAGGTCAAGAATATCGCGATACCAATAATGACTTGGTTAGACGGTGTTTGTTGTAGACCCATCGCCTGACGCAAGATAGACATCACAACCACAATACGAGTGAACGATGTCATCAAAATCACCATCGCCGGCAAGAAGCCAAGCATGGTCATTAACGCGAGAATTTGCAGGTTAATCGAGTAGTCTTCACCGCCATTGGCATTGGTTGTCATGGTAAAGGCAGGTATGCCGCCACCATTGCCAGTCAAGCTGCCCGTGGTCATGGTTGTCGATTTGGCTTGGTCTTGTTCCATCGTGCTGATAGTGACCGATTCCGAGCCAGCGGTATTCGCAGGAATGACGGTGCCGTCTTCAGCTTGTGCAAATACCGACACACTGAATACGATTGAGCATAGGAGAATAAGCTGAACCAACCACACTTTCACCGTTCGGAAAGCTCCGGCTTGGTGAAAGTAAGAGGAGTTCAAAAGTCCGTTACTTGTTTGCATCTTTTTTTATTAGCTGGGAAAGCTGACTTGAAAATGTACTTTTTTCCAGCATCTCCTGAGTAAGAGGTTTATCGAGCTTAGAGATCAGCTGAATCGATTGTGTGGTAATCCCTACCAAGAACTGTTCATCACCCGCTTGCACAATAGCGATACGCTCTTTAGTACCAACAGGGATTTGCCTAACAATCGCCAAACCTTGTTGATTCGACATCGCAGGTACTTGCATTCGCTTGAGTAGCCAAGCAATAAATAAAATGAAGGCTATAACGAAAATTAGCGACCCAAAGGTGGTCGCTAAATCGAGAGAAGGCGGTGTTGCTGCAAAGGCAATGGAAGGAGCCGTTAATAGCCCTACTCCCAAGATTCCTCGTAACAAACCTGTCATTCCGAGAAAAGAGCCCGCAAGTCTTTGAGACAAAAAGCTCATTAACGCAGCTTCTTAATTCGTTCTGTCTGGCTAATAACGTCAGTCAAACGAATACCAAACTTGTCGTTTACTACAACCACTTCACCGTGAGCAATCAGAGTTCCGTTGACCATCACGTCTAGTGACTCACCAGCGATTCGATCTAGCTCAACAACCGAACCTTGGTTCAACTGAAGTAAATTACGGATACTGATCTGAGAGCGGCCAACTTCCATCGAAATAGTCACGGGGATATCCATAATGGTATCCAGCTTACGACGCTCATCTTCAGAAATCGGAGATGATGAATCGGTTAGCTCATCAAGTGGTGCCGCAAGCACATCATCAACATCAATTGACGGCGCTGAAGGATCTTCACCAAGTGCTGCAGCCCATTCGTCTGCTAGCTTTTGATCTTCACTAGGTTCCATTACCAATTCCTATACTTTTATCTATTTTACTATTCGTCGTCATCATCACTGTTTTCGAGCTCAGACAATAAGTCTTTACCTAGAAAAGCGAGATCAGTTTTAACCACATGTGGTCTTTGAATTTTTTCCGAAATCTGTACTGCAAGCTTCTCACCAGAACGGCCCATTTTCACACGATAAGTCGGCAGTTCTTCGACAAACATGGTTGCGTGCTCAGGCATGTTCATTGGGATAACATCACCAGGGCGCAGCTCCATCAGATCACGAAGGGAAATATCTTGCTCTAGCAAATTCACGCGGAAATTGACGGGCACATCCATGATCTCATCACGCAGTGCGGTACTCCAACGAACATCGGTTTCCATCTTGTCTGATTGAACACCCGCATCAAGCAGTTCACGGATCGGCTCAACCATGGAGTAAGGCATGACAACGTGGAAGTCACCACCACCGCCATCCACTTCAATGTGGAACGAACTCACAACAATCACTTCGGTTGGGCTCACAATGTTCGCCATACTTGGGTTCACTTCGGAATCCAAGTATTCAAACTCAACCCCCATCACTGGCGACCAAGCTTCTTTGTAATCTTCAAAAACAATTTTCAGCAGTAACTGAATGATTCGTCTTTCAGTAGGCGTGAATTCACGACCTTCAATCTTGGCGTGGAAACGACCATCACCGCCAAAAAAGTTCTCTACGAGAATGAAAACCAGACGAGCTTCCATGGTGATGAGTGCCGTACCTTTCAATGGACGGAAACGAACCATGTTTAAACTGGTGGGTACATACAATGTGTTTTGGTACTCACCAAACTTCATCATCTGTACGCCGTTGATCGACACTTCAGCCGTTTTACGTAACATATTAAACAAGCTGATACGCATATGACGTGCGAAGCGCTCGTTAATAAGTTCAAGGGTCGGCATTCGACCACGGACGATTCGATCTTGAGATGAGAAGTCGAAATTGACCGCATTGTCATTTTCGGTTTCTAAGACATCTTCAACTTCTTCAACATCATCAACGCCATGTAACAGCGCATCAATTTCGTCTTGGCTTAATAAATCGGTCACAAATTACCTATTGAATTACGAAGTCAGTGAATAACACTTTTTCAATCACAGGCTGGCCAACAGCTTGAGCCAGGCTTGCTTTAATATCTTCTGTTGCCTTATTACGCAGTTCCACGCGGCCTGTTGGTGAGCGCAATTGATCAACCGTTGCCGAAGCGAACGTGGCCAGTAGCGTACTTTCTACAAGTGGAGAGTGGTAACGAGCCAGGTCTTCATTCTTACTGCCACGTACCATGAGCTGTGCTTTTATCTGAACTAGGCGATCTTTTTTGTCACCTGTCACATTAAACAAGAAGGGCTGAGGAATATTAACATACATAACCGGCTCTGCAGCGACCACAGCCGTTGCTGGCTGAGACTGAGATTCAGAGGCGCTATCGTCAGAACCTAAGAAAAAGTACAGCGCACCACCTATACCAAGCAGTAACACAACTACGGCAATAATAATTATAAGGAGCTTGCTCTTCCCTTTAGGTGCATCTTGTTCTTCGGCCATATCTTACTCTAACTTCCTGTTCTTGCGATTAACTGATGGTTCTTTTTATTAACTGGTTTTTTCTATTAACCAAGCGTTCTTAGCCTGATATTAGGCATAATAACTAATTCCATCACGCTTTGATGCGACATTCAATTCAAGATTGCTGCCACTATCAAGGTTTTCATCACCTTGCGTATCATTTGTGCGGTTAGCGCCGGATTGTTGCTCACCATTGTTGTATCTATCTTGTCCCTGACCGGAGTTCTGTTGTTGAACAGACGAATCGGTAAGCTGCAGACCTTGCTGAGCAAGCATCTCTCTCAAGCGAGGTAAGGTTTGTTCAATCACATCTCTCGCTTGCTGATTACTCACCGTAAAGTGCACGTTTGCCACGTCATTATTCATGGTCATGCGGATTTTCATTTGGCCCAATTCTGGTGGGTCGAGACGAATGTCCAAGTTCTTAAGGTTCTTAGACATCATCATTTGTACTTTTTCAGCCACTTGCTCATTGGCTAGCTCTTTGGTGAGCTGTAAGGGCGCTTGTTGAGCAGCTTGAATTTCAGCTCGCGTAGGTGCTGAACCCACCGTTGCCGTACCTTGTGCACCAGCCGCAGAAGCGATCTGCTGAGCAAAGGTCGAATCTTTAGAATCTTCTTTAGCACCCGCTTTACCCAAACCAGACAGTGCTGCTGCACCGGCGCCCGCTTTAAGAAGCGTATCAGTCGAGCCTGCTTTTGTGGCAGCTGGCGTTGCATTCATCGCCATTCCTTGCGCGGTTAAAGCTGGATCCAACGTTGCTTGCTGCTGAGGTGAAGCCACATTAGCTTGTTGAGCTGCGGCCTGTTGGGCTGCATGTGCATTATTGGCGTGCAGCATTGCCGCCTTGTCCGTAAGAGCATTGTTTGCTGATTGAGAAGCGGCCTGCGCTGACACTTGTTGTGTAGCCGTCGCTACAGCTGCTGTTGATGCTGCCGCAGCTAAGGCTTTAGTTTCGCTTGAATCCGTATTATCCCAATCGATAGCAGTGGGTTCACCAGACGCACTGTTCGCAGCCGGAGCTTGACTTAGCAAAGCTGTTACTTGTTGTTGAACGTTAGCGAGCTGTTGATTCAACAGGTCTAGGTTAGAGGTCGCTTTAGCCAAAGCGGCTTGCTCATCAACCGTCAACTTAGCGCCACTTTGTTGCTTATCAAGCAAGCTATCGACAACAGACTGCTCTGATTCGATTTGTCCATTCAATTGGTTTAGCGCTTTGGTATGGGCATCTACTTGCTTTGCCAGTTCAATATCCACGGCTGACAATGCTTGGCTCTGCTCGGCAGCAACCGCACTAGCTGCATTCTTTTGGCTCAGCTCTCGGCTCATACTGGCTTCAATTTGTTCTGGAGTGACGCCTTTATCCATCAACTGTCGAATTTCAGTATCAGTTAGCTGAGAAACACCCTTACCTCCGGTAAGTACAGCGATTTCAGAATCGACTTCAAGGCTCTTCTCCTGATTTGCAGCCTTAGCTTGTTGTGTCGCCTTATCCGTAACGGAAACTCCTGCAACAGAAGCACCGGTGATATTACCTTGGGCTTGTTCTACCTGACCTTGCTGAGGCAAGCCTTTGCCGTTTGGCGCTTGATTTAGGGTTTTGTTTGCCTCATCCAATTGACCAAGCAATTTATTGCCTTCGCTCATCGCTGCATTGGCTTGCGATGCCTGCGTAGCACCATCTACCGCTGATGGGCCCTGAGTTTGGGATTGAGCAATATGTTCTTTAGATTCGTTAGTCGTATCCTGCGCATCTTTACCATCTGCCTTATCTGCAACAGTCTTATCAGCGACAGTGCTATCAGTGCCCGAATTGGCTTTGAGCTGAGCCTCAGATCCAGACGCAGCCTCTGCTGATGTTTTATCAGCAGCTTTCTCGCCTTCTACTTCTGAAGCTGCTTGCTTGCTTTGCGCTTCGCTCACTTCGTCAGTAGCCTTTGATTCAGCGGAATCACCTTTGTTCGCTTCGGCTGACGCTTCACCTTCGGTAGATGTCTGTTTAGTATCAGGTTTCGCAGTGCTTTCTGTGTCTTTTGCTGCGACTTTACTGTCACTTTCTTCAAAGCCGAGCGCTTCTTTAAAGGACTCAAAGAAACCTTTAGAGTCGCCGGTTTCTTCTACCTTGGAAGAGGCAGAACCGGTGTCCAACAACGATGACATTTTGTTGGTCGCTGAATTTGAGGAAAGACTAACATTCATATATACAAGCTCTATCTACTAGCTTTGCTGCCATGAATCAGGCAACAAAAAGAAAGTCGGATGCTTTTCATGCCTTTGGTGGGCATAACGCGCAATTTTATATAAAATGGAGCAAGAAACATGCCTATAAGTTCGGTTTTCACAATATAGAGAACAGCACTGACGTCATTCGTGGCTTAGGATCACATCTTCTTTCGGCTGTATAACAGAGTCGAAAACTCATCCATTTGCTTTTGTTCTCTTCGATCTTGCAGCTTTGCTTTCTCTTTCTGCTTTTTCTCCATCAACCACTCGTAGGATTTACGTTTTTTGCGTAACTCCATCCAGTAGCTTTGGCAGTTGTCGACTTGATTTTTAAAGTGGTGCTCGGCTTCTCTCTGTTTGGATAATGTTTCATCCAACTGAGTTAAGAAGCGGTTCAAGTGACCATATTGGCTCGCCGTTAAGCCTGCCTTGCCGCGGTCAACGAGCTGCTGACAGTAATCCAGTCGATACTTTTCAATCTGCGCAACCTGCTCATAGTAGCCTTGCAGCTCAGAGTTCGCTTTGTTGAGCGCAAGTACCGCTTGGTTCTCTTGATCTTTGGCTTGATCGAGCAAAAATTCTAATGCGTTATCCATGACTAACCTTATTCACCCGTTAGCCACCCAATACATGTTTCAACATGTTGACGCACATGTCGTATGGGACGGTCTCTTTCATCTTCTGCTGCAAGTACTCATCCAGTTTTGGTTTCAACGTGAAGGCACTATCGATTGCTGGATCCGTTCCTGGCTTGTAAGCACCAATCGACACCAAATCTTGGTTTTTACGGCAGATAGACAGCACTTGCCTTACCGCTTTCGACATCAAGACATGTTCTTCAGTGGTGATTTGCGGCATAACACGACTGACGGATTTCTCAACGTCAATCGCTGGGTAGTGACCGGCATCGGCCATCTCACGAGATAACACAACGTGACCATCGAGAATTGCTCGCGACGCATCCGCAATCGGATCTTGTAAGTCATCGCCTTCGGTTAACACGGTAAAGAAAGCCGTGATAGAACCTTGTTCATCGTTGCCGTTACCCGCACGTTCCACCAGCGCAGGAAGCTTAGCGAAGACTGATGGCGGATAGCCCTTGGTTGCTGGCGGCTCACCCACAGACAGAGCAATTTCACGCTGAGCTTGAGCAAAACGGGTCAATGAATCCATGAGTAGCAGAACATCTAAGCCTTGGTCGCGGAAGTACTCGGCGACAGCCAACGCGGTTTGACAGCCTTTTAAGCGCATCAATGGTGATGAGTCGGCAGGAGCGGCAACAACAACCGAACGCTTACGGCCATCTTCACCAAGAATCTCTTCAATAAATTCTTTAACTTCTCGTCCACGCTCACCGATTAGGCCTACGACCACTACTTGCGCAGTTGTGCCTCGAGTCATCATGCCCAGAGTTACGGATTTACCGACACCAGAGCCAGCAAACAGACCGATACGTTGCCCTTTACCCACGGTTAGCAAACCATTAATGGCTTTCAAGCCGACATCGAGTGGTTCAGAAATCGGTTTACGAGCTAACGGGTTGATTGGCTCCGCATTAAATGAAGCGCGTTGCTCTGTATAGATTGGACCTAAACCGTCGAGTGGATTACCTACGCCGTCGATCACTCGACCGAGCAGTTCCATTCCAACAGGGATACCACTTTCGGTAGTCATTGGCGTGACGCGAGCGCCAGGTAAGATCCCGGTGATTTGCTCACTCGGCATCAAAAATAGGTTATCGCCAGAGAAACCGACGACTTCGGCTTCCATCTGACCAGACATGGTTTCGACTAAACACAAACTGCCGATTGGCGCTTTACAGCCGGTCGCTTCAAGCGTTAAGCCAACAACGCGTACTAACTTACCTGAGGCAATCGGTCGTGATTTTAACCCTTCGACTTTGTACTGACTGAGACGATTCGCTAACTCAAGCATTACTCATGACCTTGGTGACGATTTGCGCCGCAGAAATTTTGAATAACGTTCTTTACACGATCTTCCATGCGGTAGTTAACGCTCGACTCACCCGCTTCAATTTGTACATCACCACGGTTGAGTGCTGGCTCTGCGACCAGCGTCCAATTACGGCAGTCCAATTCAGTCTCGCCATACGCAGAGCGAATGATCGCCACATCTTCCGGATTGAGTTTCAATGTGATTGCGTGACCAGAAATCGGCAACGACTCTACCGATTCTTTAACGGTATCTAATATGATTTGTGGGTTGGTTTGCACTTCAACATGAACCACTTCTTTGACCATGGTAAGCACCATGTCGACCAATTGCTTCTCCACCTGAGCGTTCATCAACTCTAATGGTTGAGCGAACTGGTTTGCCAGCCCCATGAAGACGGCCACCTGCTGTTGAATGTACTCTTGACCCGCGGTTACGCCTTCAAGCTTGCCGGCTTCGTTGCCTTCTTCGTGACCGGCAGCAAAACCTTCTTCTTTGCCTTTTTCATAGCCTTGCTTAAAGCCCGCCTCTTGGCCTTGATGCAGCCCTTCCTGATAAGCGCCTTGTTTAATCAGCTCGATTTGCTCTTCAGTCAGAACCAGCTCTTCATCTTCAATGGCTTCTTCAACCGTTGGCATCCAACTAGGGTCGTAGTTAAAAGCGGTTTCTTTGGCTTGTTTGCTCACGTCAGAGGTGTAGTCAGGCAGCCCCCATTTCTGAGGTTGGGCAACCGTATTATCTTCTTCAGGGCGAAGGAAGCCGCGTTTTCTATCACCTGACATATCAGTACCTATCTATGAGTGGCTTAACTGTATTGTGAATTCAAGCAGTTAAACTGAGTTAATCTGTGGTTCGAGATTGGATAAAGAAAAGCCCCAACAGTGTGGGGCTTTTGAGATTTCTGTATTAAAGGAACTCGTCGGCGCCACCAGACAGCATAATTTCGCCACTGTCTGCCATCTTCCTCGCGATACCCAAAATCTCTTTCTGAGCCGCTTCAACATCAGAGACTTTGACTGGCGGCATCGCCTCAATATCGTCTCTCATCATATCGGCAGCACGTTTAGACATGTTCTTGAAGATCTTCTCACGTAGACCTTCATCTGCACCTTTAAGTGCTTTCTGTAGAATATCTTGTGGAACATCACGTAGTAGTCGTTGAACACCTTGGTCATCAACTTCAATAAGGTTTTCAAAGACAAACATCAGATCTTGAATCTGTGTTGCCATGTCTTCGTCTTGGTCACGGATTTGATCCATCAAGACGCCTTCCACGTTGTTATCCATGTAGTTCATGATCTCAGCCGCGGCTTTCAGGCCACCAATTTTGGCAGCTTGAGCACCCGCTTGACCCGCGAACTGTTTCTCCATGATTTCATTCAGTTCAGCAAGCGCCGAAGGTTGAACTTCTTCAAGGTTGGCAATACGCATCATCAGATCCAGACGAACTCGCTCTGGGAACTGAGACAGGATCTCAGCCGATTGATCGGCATCGAGGTACGACAACACAATAGTTTGAATTTGAGGGTGCTCGTTGATGATAATGCTCGCCACCTGACGAGGATCCATCCACTTAAGCGAATCCAAACCTTTCGAACCTGTGCCGAGAAGGATTTGGTCAACAAGGTTATTCGCCTTGTCTTCACCCAGAGCAGCAACTAACGCATTACGCATGAAGTCTTCGCTGCCCATACCAATGTTGGTGTACTTCTGAATATCATCTAAGAAAGCACGGTGCACAGCGCCTACTTTCTCTTGGGATAGGTCTGTAGCTCGCGCCATCGCACTACCCACACGCTGAACCTGCTTTGGCTCTAGGTGACGAATAATACCAGCAGCATCTTCTTCATTTAAACTGAGCAACAAGATCGCAGCGCGCTCATCGCCTGAGATAGAGCCGATATCCACGCTAGAGACATCAAGCACTTCACCGCCTTCAGTTTGTTGTGGAACTATTTCGTTAGCCATCTACCATCCAATTCTTAACTACTTGAGCTGCTAGCTCTGGTTCATTCGCTACAAGTGCACGTACTGCTTTCAGCACGTCCTCGTCTTTATGAAGGTTTGGTAAGTCGATACTTGAACCAAATTCAAACAGCTCACCACCTTCAATATCACCACCAATTAAGCTGGTTTCGCCGTCGGCACCAATTGGCATGCCATCAGGTCCGTACATCTGTTCATCGTTGTCTGCTGCTGGGTTAAGCAGTTTCTTCATTGCAGGGCGAACAAGTACCAACACCACCACAATGATAACCAAGGCACTTGCAAACCAACGAACCCAATCATTGAAGTTTGGATGTTCCCAGATTGGCACATCAGCAACAATATCTGTTACTTGAGGTGCAAACTGCATGCTTAATACGTTGAGCAAATCACCACGAGTTTCATCAAAGCCCACCGTACCAATCAGTACTTGGCGAATCGCATTGATTTCGCTCGCCGGGATTGGCGTATGAACCACTTCACCCGTATCTGGGTTCAAGGATTGGCGGTCTTTGATCGCAACAGAAACCGTCTGACGATTAACCGTGCCGCTCTGTTTACGTTCATGACTGATGGTGGTGTCTAGCTCAAAGTTTCGAGTCGCTTCTTTGTGAACAGAGCCTTGACCTGTCATCGCGCCGTCTTTCATCTGAGCCACATCTTGTGGAATTGAGGCATCCGCTGGAGGCTGGTTACTCAACGCACCCGGAATACCCGCCACCGTATTTCCATTGTTGTAATCTTCTAAGGTGTATTCACTTCGAGTCGCCGGTGTATTCGGATCAAAACGTTTTCTGGTTTGCTCCACAGCACTGAAATCGAGCTGGATATCAACCTGAGCGGTGTAGTTACCAAACCCAAGAATAGGAATCAGGATGGAGTCAATTTTTTCACGCAGCGCTTGTTCTTGATTGCGCTCTAACTCGTGTTCTTTACGACGCGCCGCTGACATAGGGTCTTGAGAGCCTGAGCTCAACAATCGGCCATGCTGATCGGTCACCGTAATACGTGAGGTTTTCATTCCCGGAACGGCACTTGCCACCATATCCACAACAGAATCAACTTCTTGCTGCTTGAGGTTAGTACCTGTTTTTAGAGTTAGGAATACAGAAGCAGAGGCTTCTTGATTATGACGTACAAAAACACTCTGCTTCGGCAGGGCCAATAAAACCTGAGCTTTACGCACCTGTTTCATCTGCTCAATGGCTTTGGCAAGTTGTCTTTCGCGGCTTAATTTAAGGCGTTCTTGTTCTAAACGTTGTGATACACCAAAACCCATGTCTTGCATGAGGATGTCATCACCCGCGTTTCGCTCTTGATTCAAACCCGCTCGTACCATATTAAGCTTTAATGAGTTGTACTCACTCGCCGGTACTGAGATGGTATTGCCTTCAAGCGTGTAATCGATCTTTTGCAGATCTAAGTAATCAAGAACGGGGATCAATTCTTCTGTTTCGTAAGCCCCTAATGGACGCATTTCTGGCTCTTTTACCCAGAAAAACAGCATCACAATCAGCGCTACACAGATAGAGATAGAAAGGACTAAGACGACCTGACGAAGTAAATCAAGATCACCGACAGCCATATCGAACTTCGATGAACTGCGTTCACCTAGATCGGGATTTTGCCCTTCTCCGTCTAGCTCAGAGCCTGCAATAAGTGCATGGTCGTTGCTATCGCTTACGGTTAAATCTGTTGTTTGACTATTATCTGCCACTATTTAACTACCCAACTTATACCGGCATATTCATCAGCTCTTTGTACGATTCGACCAATTTATTTCTAATTTGGATCGTCGCCTCAAAAGCCACACTAGATTTATTACGAGCAATCATCACGTCCGATAGGGATACGCTTTGGTCGCCACTATCAAAACGAGCTTGAAGATCACCTGAGGTCTTTTGTAATGAGTTCACATTATTGATGGCATTAGTCAGCATGTTGCCAAAATCTGCACCGACCGCTTGCCCCGTTGCTGCGGGACGCGCGCTGGCAGCTTCGACCATCATTGCCTGCATTTCGCCTTGTAAACCATCTATTCTCATCTACTACCTCAGGAGTCAAAATTATGACCATCTATTTAGCTATATTATTGACAGAGCAATTAGCGTGCCACACATTTAATTGACTAGATATCGTATTACACTAGTCAGAAAGCTGACACTACTAATCTATCCTCAGTTTGGGATATCTATTCCAGCATCGCGCATTTTAGCCAACTTGTAACGCAGTGTACGAGGGCTAATGCCCAGTTTTTCAGCCATATCTTTGCGTCGGCCATTACATGCAATCAGGGTTTCAAGAATGATCGCATACTCTTGATCTCTAAGCTCATTACCTAACCCTTCGCTGCTAGCCGCGATTTTATTGATTGGGTTTGCTTCGGCAATAGGCTTAATTTCTGGCGCAGCTACGTCACTGCCTTCGACGATTTGTTGTAGGCTGCTTGCGTCTTGCCAATCGACACCTTCAAGAAGGATATGCTCACCAGAGATGTTCTCTTGTTCGCTCAATATTAGCGCACGCTGTACCACATTGTCTAATTCGCGAACATTGCCCGGCCACGGATAATTGACGAGTTTGCTGATCGCTTGTGCTGACATAACGGGTACAGGCATACCAAGTTTGGTGCAGTGGCGCTCAACTAAGTGCTTGGCTAAAGGCTCAATATCGCCTTTACGCTCGCACAATGGAGGCCAAGAAATTGGGAATACATTCAGGCGGTAGTATAAATCCTCACGGAAATTCCCTTCAGAAACATACTGTTTAAGGTCGCGGTTACTGGTCGCTAATACACGAACATCCAATTTGATGCTCTTACGACTACCTAATCGCTCAACTTCGCGCTCTTGCAAAACACGCAGTAGTTTGGCTTGTAGGCTAAGATCCATTTCACTGATCTCATCCAACAGAATTGTACCGCCCTGCGCTTGCTCGAATTTCCCCGGGCAAGCTTGAATAGCGCCAGTAAATGCGCCTTTTTCATAACCAAACAGGGTCGCTTCTAACATGTTGTCTGGGATCGCCGCGCAGTTAATCGCGACAAACGGGCCATCTTTTCGGCTAGAAGCATTGTGAATGTAGCGAGACATCACCTCTTTACCAGAACCACTCGGGCCCAACACCATGACGTTGGCATCGGTTTTCGCAACTTTATCAGCCAGCATCATTAGCTTGATACTTTTTTCATCAGCAACGATAGCGTCGCCGTTGTCATCCGACTTTACAGGCGCATAACGGCTGACCATGTTGAGCAGCACTTCTGGCGCAAATGGCTTTGCCATATAGTCGATAGCGCCCTCTTTCATTGCAGCAACGGCATCTTCGATGTTGGCGTACGCTGTCATTAGCAATACCGGCAAATTTGGCCAATGCTGCTTAATGTTTCTCAATAGTGCCAAGCCACCCATGCCCGCCATCTGCACGTCAGATACGACAATATCAACGGAGTTCGATTTTAATTTGACCAGAGCATCTTCCGCACAATCCGCTTCCAGCCATTCATAGCCAGCAAGCGCGAGTGTGTCGACAAGGGCTTCGCGTAGACCTTCATCATCTTCGACGATTAACACTTTGCTTTGAGCCATAGGATTCTCCAGTGTAAATTCAGTTAAAACTTATTAGTCTTCAGAAGAAGCACTTCTTTCAAGCGGTAGACACATGGTAAAGCATGCGCCGTCGCCTTCTTCTGATATCAATTCCAGTCGGCCTTCATGTGCTCGACATACCATTTGTACAACCGCTAAGCCTAGACCTGTACCTTGTGAACGAGTGGTAAAGAAGGGTTCCATTATTTTACCTTGAAGCTCTTTCGGTACGCCGGGGCCACTGTCTTGCACTGATATCTTAAGCTCGCCATTTACGGGCCTAAAAAACACATCGATCTGCGATTCCTTACCCGCAATTTGAACCGCGTTCAACACTAGGTTGCTTAACGCTGAGGCGATAGCATTGGCGTTGCCGAACATTTGAGTCTGTTCGCCCTCAACTTCTTGGCAATAATCAATCTGGTTAGTTTTCAATGCCGCTTCCACCATAGGGTGAAATTCAGTGATCAATTCAGCCACAGTAAATGGCTTAACGACTTTGTTGTCACCACCTTTGGCAAACAACAGCATGTCGTTCACTTGCTTCTCTAAGTCATGCAATCTATCCATAAGCTTAGATTGAAAACGCGTTTTTGTTGCCGGCGGCAGATTTGGCGCGGCAAGGTTTGATGCATACAGCATCGCACTTGAAAGCGGCGTTCGCACTTGATGGGCAAGCGAGGCCACCATTCTACCTAATGAAGACAAACGCTGAAGATCACTCACGCGAGACTGCAATAGTCGGGTCTCGGTCAGATCGGTAATCAAAATCAGCTGACCCGTGGTAGAGGCTGAAATCGCCAAACGCACTTTTCGCCCGTTCTTCAATGAGATCTCATGACCGTCATCGTCTTTTGGGTCAAAGGCACTTTGAATCACTGAAAACCACTTCTCGCCAACCAACTCAACACCAAGAATACGATGCGCTTCAGGGTTCGCTTCTCTCACTTCGCCGTGTGTATCTAACAAGATAACCCCAGCTGGCATCACGTCGAGTACTTGCTTATAGCGCTCAACCTGCTGTTCAACAGAATCTAGGTGTGATTGATTTTCTGGTTCGTTAGATACGCGCATGTCAAAAATTTGCCTCAAATACTAAAACAGCCTGAGACGTACAACACGAGTCAGGCTATTTGCTATATTTATCACATAGTTAAGCAAGCAACAACTCGACTATGGTTTATCTGTTCACTTAGCTAGAGTTACCAAATAGCTAAAAAGTGTGTGCTAGTTTTTCGTTTTCATCGAAAACTGGACACTATCGCTGCAAGTTATATTTACGCATTTTTTCAACCAGAGTGGTTCTACGCATTCCAAGCATGTCAGCAGCACGAGCAACAATGCCGCCCTGCGCTTCCAACGCTTGATTGATCATATTCACTTCCATATCCGCGAGTAGCTCTTTCAAGTTAACCCCTTCTGGCGGTAACTCTTGAGGCGCATTAGCATTGTCGGCAATATCATCTTGCTGATCAAAGCTGAAATCTTCTGCGAACAAGTCGGAAAGTGCATCACGCTCTTGCTCTTCTTCAGATACAAAGCTATTAAACTCAGGCTGGAACTCAGGAATATCGCTGTATCGATATTTAGTTGGAAGGTGATTCACATCAACCAAGCTGTTTGGATACAGGATAACCATTCGCTCAACCAGGTTCGCTAATTCACGAACGTTACCTGGCCAGTAGTGCTCCATCAAAGAGTTGATAGCACGAGCCGTGAAACAGATAGGCATGCTGCCTTCCGCTTCCATTCGAGTCATCAGCTCTTGAAGCAACAGTGGAATATCTTCTTTACGATCTTGAAGCGCCGGCATTTCAATCGGGAATACATTTAAGCGGTAGTAAAGATCTTCACGGAACGAATCATCGTCGATCATATCTTCAAGGTTGCGGTGGGTTGCCGCAATCACTCTAACATCAGCTTGTATGGTGCTATTGCCACCTACACGCTCAAAGCATCGCTCTTGCAGTACTCGTAGCAGCTTAACTTGCATCGCCATCGGCATATCGCCAATTTCATCAAGAAACAGTGTGCCACCTTCAGCCAATTCAAAACGGCCTTTACGTGCGGTAATCGCCCCAGTAAATGCGCCCTTCTCATGACCAAACAGTTCACTTTCAAGCAAATCAGGTGGAATCGCGCCACAGTTTACAGGAACAAAAGGCCCTGAACTACGTTTAGAGTGATAGTGAATGTTACGCGCTACGACTTCTTTGCCTGTACCAGATTCACCAAGAATCAGCACGTTCGCTTCCGTAGAAGAGACTTGTTCAATTAAGTGACGTACTTCTTGAATGCCAGCACTTTGTCCTACTAGGCTGCGAAACAGGGTGTTCTTGCGTGCCGAAGACACAACTTGAACACCTTTGCGGCCTAAGAAGTCTTTACAGTGTCTTAATGCATCACTTAATTGCGGGTAGTTAAGAGGAAGTTCAAGCTCACCAACATAGTTAGTCAACTCGTCAACCGGGTGATTGTTTTTGCCAATCACCAGTAAAGGGATGTGATTGGCGTGAACAAGCTTCTCATTCAGTAATGCGTTGAAGCCTTTACCTTTAATGGTACCAATAATGCAGCCGGCCCACTGTAGTGACCAGTCAACTTTACGTGCTTGTTCAGAGCTGATTACTTCGCAGCTCTCTCCTACAAACTCTAATATTGTGCTTAAATTGTGACGATCTTGAGCGTTATCGTCGACGACAAGCAGTTTTGCCAAACCTTGCATAAGTAGGAATTATTGCCTTTATTTTGGTGCGATGCGGAAAAACGGTGAGCAACGTAGTCTATAAAACAGTGAGATGTATCAATGATTATGGTCTACGTGGACAAATTTAGGAAATCAGCAACGAAAAAAGCCATTAGGCTATCTAATGGCTTCTATTTTATTTGATTAAAAAAATAAGGCAACCAACCAATTAAGGGATATGAGATTGGTTAAAACTGCAATTTTTCTTTAAATACCTACGTCAGCGGACGTCAAGTTGTGATATTCGTTCGGAATTTGGTCCCAAGCGCTCTTAATTTCGCGAATAATATCGATAACATCATCAATAGGCTGTGGGTCATTTTTGTGATTTGCCGCAGAAATTTGCGTGATCATGAACTCATAAAGTTGATCTAGGTTTTTCGCAATATCGCCACCATCGTCCATAGATAGGCAACTACGTAGGCTAATAATGATATCTAGAGCCTTACCAAGTCGCTCACCTTTCACTGGGATGTTGCCTGCTTGCATTGCCGCTTTGCCTTGAATCAAACGCTCGATAGCACCGGCCATTAGCATTTGTACAATCTTATGCGGTGAGGCAGCCGTTAGCTGACTATCCACTGATACCTTTTTATATGCCTGTAAAGAACCGCGCATAGTAAACCTCTTCTATAAAAACTTTTTGTATTGTTGAACTGATTTAGCGCCGTGACGGTATTTATGTAGGGTCTTACCTACTCGACTCGTCTCAGACTGCATCAATTCGACTAATTTTCTGGTTCTGGTAATGGCTTCAAACCATTCAGAACTTTGCTTAACGTCGGGATGTGAGTCGATTATTTGAAGCACGTTTTGCAATAACTGTTCTCTGTTATCGACAAGCTGCGTTATTTCTTCAGCATTAATTTCACTAAATTCCAGTTTAGAGATAATTAGTTGATCGAGTTCACAAAGCTCTTGTAGCTGGCTATTCATCTATTAGCCCAACGCATTCATCATACTGCCCAGCTGAGATTGCATCTTACTGGTCGCATCTTGCATGGCTGTGAACTTAGAGTGGGTACGGCTCTCTAGGCTGTCCATGCGGCGGTCGAGCGCGCTTTGGTCATCAACCAAACGGTAGTTTTGCTCGACCAAGCTCTTTTCTCTAGTACGGATTGAACCCGTGATACCTGTGATACCTTGAATCGCATCTTCCACTTTTTTGGCGAAACCGTTGTTGCCACCAAAGAACTCACCCAACTTATCAAAGTTATTGTTGAGTTGACGGTCAAGCATATCGTAGTTGATTTCTAGCGAGCCTTGTCTTGTGGTGGTGATACCGAATTCAGTCAAAGACTTTAGATTGTCTGGCGCACCTTCGATACTTGATGAGAACACCCCTTTCAATCGGGAGTCGGCGTTACGCACTGTACTGTCACCAGAGAGCGGGCCTTTTTGACCAGTCGTTGGATCAACACCCGCGAGGTCTTTCGACACTTGATAGAACTGGTTATAAGAGCTCACAAAGGATTCGATATCTTGGCGAACACTGTTACGGTCGTACTCCACACCAATTTCTGCCGGCGGCTTATCTTTTGGCGTTTTTCCTTTCACCGTAATATCAATACCTTCAATGGCATCTTCAATCACATTGTTATTACTAGAGAGTTGAGCAACACCATCTAGGACAACCATAGAATCTTGGCCAGCCTGAACTTCAGTCATTCCACTATAGGTATCAAAAGATTGCTGTGCTTGTTCAAGATCTGCTTGCGCTTTATCGACCTTCTCTAAGAGCTCGCGCTCTTCGGGTTCTAATTTGGCACGCTCAATTTTCTTGGCTTGCTCTGCGGTGAGTTCGCCTTTTTGAACTTTCTCAGCCAACTCCGCTTTTTCTTGTGAAATCTTCTCTTCGATACGTGCTTGCTCAGCCTCAAGCTTTTGTTGGGCTTCTTTCGGTGTCACGTATGAATCGGTCAGAGTACCTGAGGCAGCATTTGACCACCCCGGCACATCGGGTGCCTTCTCTATCGCTTTTTCATCAAGCTCAAGTTCTGGTGTGTAGTAAGAATCTAAAAGCGTACCTGACGCGGTTTCAGTCCAGCCAGGGATATTATCTTCAGGCATCACAGACTTTGCTGCTTGAGCTGCGTCTAGGGCGGCTTGGCCGTCGGCGGCTGCTTGCTCACCGTAGCTGAAACTTTTAGAGTCTCCGTCAACATCTGAAGTAGAATCGGTTTGGGCTGCTGGGATGATATTGCCATCTTTATCGAGTGTTTCATTCGCATTTGGGTCATCGCTAGCGATCACTTCATCGATGAGTTCAACGGCTTTTCCTGCAGGGGTTAGAGCTAGAATATCTTGAGCAGCAACGCGCGCTTTCTCTAGCGCTTTAACACGTTCTTCAAGCGTTTTGTATTCGAGTTTTTTTAAGGGATTGGCAGCATCTGACTCAACATTAATGCTGATCTGCTGATCTGAACCAGACTGGTTCGAGGCAATAATAAGTCTTGGACCTTCGACATCGTTGATAATAGATGCACGAACGCCTGGGTTGCTATCTGCACCGTTGATACCACGAACAACTTCGATAAGTCTCGATCTGTCGCCAACTTGCACGTCAAAGCTGTCATCACCAAGCGAAACCTGCAGCTTACCTGGGCCAAATTTCATGTCCTCTGACAGTACATCAGAAGCCACTTTATGGCTTTGGGCAAGCTGCAACACATCGATGGCATATTTGCCAGCGATCGCTTCGGTAGTCGCGGTTGCAGAGACAAGCGCTTCATCGGTACTTTCCACTGTTCGCACAGCAAAAGCTTTTTCCTGACGAAAGTTTGTCATCAGGTTTTTCATCGAATCAAGGGATTCTCTGAGTCTTCCATAGGCACTAATGCTGGTATCGATTCGCGTTCGTTCATTGTCGATTCGTTGCTGTTTAGGTACACGCTCCGAATCAACAATTTTGCTGACCATGGAATTGATATCCATGCCAGACGAAATCCCCATTGGGCCAAAACTCATTAAATCACCTCAATAATACGACTTAAACCTTCACCTCAAATATTCGACTATTCGAGTTTTGGGCTGCTAGGCGTCTTAGAATTTCAAGCATTTCTTCATCAGGGATCTGGCGAATAATATCACCGGTTGTGGTCTCATAAATGGTAACCACATCTCTCCCAGATTCTTCATCGACCTTAAAAGCCACACCTTTATTGAGAGAGGAGATAAACTCGTTTACCTTCTCCACCATTTTGACTCGCTCTTCATCATTTAACTCTTGTCTATGTTGAGCTAATTGAATCGCCGCTTCGGTAGCTTCCTCTTTCGATTTCTCTACCTTGTCATAAGATGTTGCTTCTTTTAGTCGCGAAAGACTCGACGCACTACTACCTTCATCGCTTGCAATTTTAATGCCATTAGGTGAGCCATAAGGCTGGATGTTCGATGCGTTGGATGATATTTCCATAACACTCTCCCTCCCTCCTTTATGAGCCAAACAGTAAAACTCTACCCAGAGTAGAGTTTACCGCTACTTACCGAGGTAAGTTTAGCCCAATAAGCTTAGAGCTGCTGATGGTGACTGTTTTGCTTGAGCTAGGATAGAAGTACTCGCCTGTTGTAGGATTTGAGACTTCGTCATAGCTGTTGTTTCTTTCGCGTAATCGGTATCTTTGATACGGCTCTTAGACGCATTAACGTTTTCGTTGATGTTGTCTAAGTTGCTGATTGCATGGTCAAAACGGTTTTGGAAAGCACCTAGAGAAGCACGTTGGCTATCAACAGATTTTAGAGCACCATCAATGATAGATACTGCTTCGTTTGCACCTGCAACAGAAGTTACGTCGATATCGTTAACGGTAACGTCTTTACCAGCACCGATACCTAGTTCGCCCGCAAGACTGCCGCCAAACTCAACATCACCTTCAACTTTTTGGCTTGAAGCGAAAAGTTGCAGTTTACCGCCTTCACCCACAGACGCTTTAACGTCTTGGCTTTGACCATTGATGTAAGTTGCTAGCTCTTCGATATCGTTGCCTTCTTTAGCAGAGATAGATAGCTCTTGCGCTTCACCAAACTTATCGTTGTATTTGATTGTTAAATCAGCACCCGCACCTACACGCCAAGAAGCATCTTTGCCTTCTGTAACGCCGTAGCTCTTACCACCCATGTCTTGAGTGTCAGTACGCATGTTGCTCATAGATAGCATTACTGCTTCACCTGAGTCAGCACCGATTTGGAAAGATTGGCTGCCGTAAGTACCGTTCAGAAGCTTGTTACCACCAAAAGAGGTCGTTTCAGCGATACGGTTAAGTTCTGTGTTTAGAGCAGAGACTTCTTCTTGGATCGCAACACGTTCAGATTTGCTGTTCGAACCGTTTGAAGATTGAAGAGAAAGGTCACGCATACGTTGCAGAATGTTGGTTGACTCATTCATTGCACCTTCAGCTGTCTGTGCAATAGAGATACCGTCATTCGCGTTTTTCACAGCCATATCTAGGCCACGACTTTGCGACGTTAAGCGGTTAGAGATTTGTAGGCCTGCAGCATCATCTTTTGCGCTATTGATTTTATAGCCAGAAGACAAACGCTCCATTGATTTTTGAGTACCTTCAGCCGCGCTATTTAGGTAGCGCTGAGCCGTCATTGCAGACACATTTGTGCTTACATTAATCGCCATAGTTGATCTCCTTTAGGCATTTTTTAATGTACTTATGTGACTCTCACCTCACACTAATACATGTCAATTTTGTTTATGCACCAGTGTCTCTCTCACCTTACATTGGTACATATCATTTCTCTCAATCCCTTTAACGGCGCCTTAATTAGAAGCTTTAATAAAAAATGCGCTTTTTTTCATATTCTTTTCAACAACAAAGGAAAGTGTGATCGGGCTTCAATTAATAGGGCGACATTCGCTAAAGTTGCCCCATTATTTAAGTTAATGAGCGTAGTGTTGAATATAAAGTCAGAAGAGATCCCTGATATCTCGTTCTACTCGATTCTGGGGTGACGAAAGACTGCTTCGATGTAGTAAGCGAGGAAACCATCATTTCCCAATTCCCGTCACTCCCTACAGTGAGGAGCGAGCGTGATAGGGAATCTCGCTTTCCAATCAACGACCAACACCAAAACTCCCCCCTTCTCCAAATTGCAGGCAATAAAAAACCCAGCCGAAGCTGGGTCTGTTTAGCGCTCATCTCTCACCACGAGCTAATTTGTGGAAGCCTAACGTTGACGCTTATAGTCAACGTGGCTTTTTAATCGATTAACCTAGTAGGCTAAGTGCCGAGTTCGGAGCTTGCTTCGCTTGAGCAAGAATCGAGCTTGAAGCTTGAGAAAGGATCTGAGACTTAGTCATCTGAGTCGTTTCTTTCGCGAAATCGGTATCTTTAATACGGCTCTTAGATGCGTTAACGTTCTCGTTAATGTTGTCTAAGTTGCTGATAGCGTGGTCGAAACGGTTTTGGAAAGCACCTAGCTCAGCACGGTGGCTATCTACATACTTAAGTGCCGCATCGATAATAGCTACAGACTCTTGTGCGCCGCCAACTGATGTTACGTCGATAGTATCAACCGTTACGTCTTTGCCAGGTTGCATGCCTAGTTCGCCAGCCAGGCTGCCAGAGAATGCCACTTCGCCTTCAACCTTGTTGTTACCAGTAAACATTTGTAGCTTACCGTCTTCAGTTACAGACGCTTTAACAGAGTCTTGTTGACCGTTGATGTACGTTGCTAGCTCTTCGATGTCGTCACCCGCTTTTGCGCTGATGTCGATTTCTTGTGCTTGACCGAAGTTATCAGTGAACGACATTTTTAGGTCGTTAGAGCCTGCTTGAACGTTCCAATCTTTATCTTTCGCGTTCTCAGTTTGGTAGCTCTTACCACCCATCTGAGCGTTATCAGAGCGCATGTCTTTCAGTTGAAGCATTACCGCTTCACCGTTGTCTGCACCGATTTGGAATGATTTAGTACCGTGAGTACCGTTAAGCAACTTGTTGCCACCAAAAGACGTCGTTTCCGCGATACGGTTCAGTTCGTCGTTCAGCGCTGTTACTTCTTCTTGAATCGCTACACGCTCAGATTTTGAGTTTGAGCCGTTTGAAGATTGTAGAGACAAATCACGCATACGTTGCAGGATGTTAGTCGTCTCATTCATTGCACCTTCAGCTGTTTGTGCAATTGAGATACCGTCGTTCGCGTTACGTACAGCAACATCAAGACCACGACTTTGAACGTTCAAACGGTTCGAGATTTGTAGACCCGCAGCGTCATCTTTTGCGCTGTTGATTTTTGAGCCAGAAGCTAGACGCTCCATTGATGTTTGTTGTGCGCTGTTTGCGTTGTTTAGGTAACGTTGCGCTGTCATCGCTGAAACGTTTGTATTTACATTCACTGCCATGGTGATTTCTCCAATTGATTTTCCGGTATAGCGGTTTCCGACGTCTCGGAAAACCAAGTAGTTCTCTCAAAGTTACTTTTAATAACGGCGCGAAAATCAGAAGCTTTAGAAAAACTTTCAAAAAACCACAAAAAAAATATTAATCTAATATTTATCAACAACTTAATTTTCATCATTTTCTAATACAGCGATAGATTTCAATTGGAAAAAGATCTTAATCTGTTCAGAAAGCGTACGAACCGCCGTCTAAATGGCTCAAGGTCGAGAAATGATCAATCGCCAAAGATCTCTGACTTACGCAAATCTTGTGTAATAGATGACATTATTTGTCGTGAAGAAGAACCATCAAATAGAGATTTGGAAAAGGTAGTGCGAGAAAGTTCACAGGAAAATAAATAGCAAAAACAAGAAATACAGAAAGGAAAAAGCCCCTTTTCCTTTGAGAGAACCGGGGCTAGTTGGCGCGTCAGAGCCTGTGTGGAGATCATCGAGAAATGAACACATTTCCGACTTGCCGTTGCATTCTTACTGCAAAAATGGATAGCAGGTGAGAGATGAGAGAGCTAAACATTCAATAGTAAGTATGCTTGCCAGTTTCCCTTGCTGCATGGCTCACGTCTGAACACGAGCAGCAAGTTCAACCAATAACTATTGCAATAATGACATTGCAGAGTTAGGCAACTGTTTTGCTTGAGCAAGTATTGAAGTACCTGCTTGTTGCAGAATTTGTGATTTGGTCATTTGCGTCGTCTCTTTCGCAAAGTCCGTATCTTTGATTCGGCTGTTTGAAGCGTCTACGTTCTCTTGTACGTTTGCCAAGTTATTAATACTGTGGCTTAGACGGTTCTGTTTTGCACCCAAATCAGCGCGCTGTGAATCCACGTACTTCATTGCAGAATCAATCACGCTGATCGCGTTCTGTGAACCCGCAACGCTGGTTAAGCTAACATCTTGAACCGAGGTTGCGCGGCCTTCACTCTTAATACCTAGCTCAGACGCTAGACCACCAGAGATAGACATTGGGCCGTCAAGGTCAGGTTCAGCAACGAACAGTTGAATGCGACCATCATCAGTAACCGATGCGTTCACAAGATCAGACTGACCATTAATGTAAGTCGCAAGCTCTTCGATATCATCGCCCGCTTTGGTATTGATATCTAAAACGATGTCTTCACCCGCTTTGGTTTTGAATTCGAACTTAAGATCGCTCGCTGTTGGCGGCACTTCCCAGTTCTTATCTTTCGCGTTTTCTGAATCGAACGTAGTACCACCCATACGGTAGTCATCTGCACGGATACTTGTCAGAGCCATGATCATTGCTTCACCAGAGTTAGAACCGATCTGGAATGAAGCTTCACCGAATGAACCGTTCAGTAGACGACGACCACCAAACGATGTGGTTTCCGCAATACGGTTAAGCTCATCTTGAAGTGCCATTGACTCTTCGTTCAGTGCAGTACGCTCTGCCGGCGAGTTAGTGCCGTTTGATGATTGAATCGCTAGATCACGCATACGTTGTAGTACGTTAGTCGATTCGTTCATCGCGCCTTCTGCTGTTTGAGCAATCGAAATACCGTCGTTGGCATTACGCATTGCCACATCAAGACCACGAGACTGAGCGGTTAGACGGTTCGAGATTTGCAGACCTGCCGCATCATCTTTCGCGCTGTTGATCTTGTGACCAGATGACAAACGCTCCATAGAAGTCGCTAAGTCATTAGATGCTTTATTCAGGTAACGCTGTGCTGTCATAGCAGATACGTTAGTGCTTACATTGATAGCCATTTTGCTCTCCTTATGAGTTCGCAAAGTTTCTGCGAAGCGGCCAGCTTTACTCTCATATGGATAAGCACTGACCGTGTATTACTCGATAAACCCTATACAAGGTTTAAGATCTGTATTAATCATTTATAACCAACACAGATACAAGTTGTATGCCAAGTTTAATATCATATAAATAATTTTTTAATTATCTAAAAATCAGAAGCTTACAAACAACACTGCGCAATTATGATTTTCTACTATTAGAAGATGAAAAACATTCACCTTCCTTATTGCCGTTTTTTGCCGCTATTCTAGAAACATCATGCTTCGTACAAAAAAGCGGCAAACTGTGGCGTCATTCGCACGTATGGCATAGCACATACGGCAAGGAATCAACGCCATGGTGATCGACAAGCCACCATTAAATACCGATTGATCATTAAATATAGTTAAACAAGGTCAGGTCTTTGGTTTTGCCAAACGCTTGTTGAGAAGCTTGTAGTGCTCGAGAGTTTTCATTGAACTCAATGATCGCTTTCGAGTAATCCAAGTCTTCAAAGTTGCTTTTTGCTTTTGCTAAAGACAACTTGAAATCTTCATGTTGTTGCTCTTGAATATCCAAAGTACTCAAGCGTGCACCAACATCGGTTCTTGCCTTGGTCAAATGGATAAACGCAGCGTGGAACTCTTCAGTTACTTGGTGCAGTTTCGCTGTTGCTGATGCATCCGATACCGGGTTTTCAGCCTGCTCAGCAGCCTCTTTGAACGTATCAAAGATAGAGAAAGTCTCTCGTGGTTCTAAGGTGATCGAATCACCTTTAGTGATTTGGCCTTTGATTTGAATATTCAGCCCTTCATAAACAATGCCTGTCGAAGGATCAAAATCTTCTGCCGCAACCACTGCGCCGTCTTTTTCAAGCTGATAAGCGAAATTGCCCGTCTGCATGTCGACAAACGTCACTTTATAAGTAGACCCATCTTCATCGCTGTTGGTCGCACGCCCGAGCAATAACTCAGACGCAGGTTCAAGCTCGTACTGAGGTTCGTAGTCACCGAACGGGTTGTCTATTTCCATAAACATCTTGCTGCCCGGATCATTCATTGCCATTTCAAAGCTGCTTGCCACACGCATCTTGCGTTGGTAGTCATCACCTTGATATGTCACATTCCCTTCGTTATCTCGAAAGAAAGGCTGATTTTTCGGCTTAGTGCCTGCAAACGTGTAGTTACCCGACTCATCTTGAGAGTTGGCTAAATGCAGGAAGTTATTCGCCAGTTCTTGAATTTCACGCTTCTTAGCTAAACGGTCTTCCGGAGAAAGCGCACCGTTGATCATTTCCATCACGGTTCGTTTTGCTTCATCAGCAAAGCCTTCAGTGTTAGAAACCAATACTTCATGATGCTCAAGACGGTTTCTGACTAGAGTAATCGCATCGACATACTGTTTAAGCTGTTCTGACTGCTGACCAATGTTCTGTAAATAGTGCGTCGCTAATGGGTCATCACTTGGCGACTGTAACTTCTTACCCGAAGCAAGTTGTGCTTGGTTGTGATGCACCTTGTTCTCTTGACGGCGCAAGTCGTTTTGTACTGACTGATAATTATGGAAGCTAGAGATACGATTCAACATTTATACCTTCCTATCTCAGAGCCAAAATAGTGTTAAACGTATCGTTGGCTGCTTGCATGATACGTGAAGAAGCCATATACGCTTGCTGAAATTTCATCATGTTTGCCGCTTCTTCATCGAGGTTTACTCCCGAGATAGAAGCAATACGTTCTTGAGCCGACTGTTTTTCTAATGTCGCAATATCACTCAGGCGATTTGCCGTTGAAGACTTCAAGCCCGTATTAGTATTCAAGTTGTGGTAAAGGTCTAAAATCGTAGACTCACCATCATTCAACAGCTTTCCTGTTTGAAGATCTTGTAGCTTACGCAGGTTACCGTTGTCACCTTCTGATGGGACAAGGTTTGCCGTAAACTTATCATTTGCCACCGCACCGGGTGTGAGCTCAAACGTTGTACCGTTGATGGTCACTGGCCCTTGTGGCGGATACGGTTGAGGCTGCATTAAAATGTTACCCTTCGGATCCGTCACAGCAAACTGCTCACCTTTTGGTGAGACAATCACTTCAAACTCACGCAGTTGACCTGCTTCTAGGATTTTAAATCCAGCTGTACCCTTGGCAAACGTGGTCGATGCCTCATAACTTTGCGCAGCAATGTCTTTCGGGTCATTGGTTTCCATATGAATCTGCGCAGCAAAATTACGCGTTGGACGCAGTAACAGTTTCTCTCCTAGTTCAGGAGGGTTACGTACTTCCACTCGCATGCCATCAAGATAAAAAGCACTACCGCTAGAGTCGGTCGCCATCTTAACGGTCTCACCGTTCGGCTTAGTCACGACATAATCACTGCCATCGTATTTCAGTCCATACTCACCGCCTTTTAAGGCAGAAGTATCATCAATGTATACCGCAACATCGGCTTTCGATTGCCCGCTAGCCGTGACACGAGATTTTGCCACCAGCTCTGAGTTCACGTCGGTAAACAAGTCCTTACCTACGTTGCCGTTAAGATCCAAACCTTGTTCTTGAAGACTATTGACCTCATATGAAAACGCGGTCGCCAAACGACCAAGCTCATCCATGATTGCTGGGATATGTTCGTCACGCATGTCTAGCATGGCGCCGATTTTTCCGTCGATATCACTGCTGGTGATCGGTTTTAAAGACTTACCTTCAACAATCGCTAGGCGGCGCTGATGTGCATCGGGTAAGCCATCAACCATCTTCAGCTGACTCGCTTCACTACCAGAGACCAAGGTATGGCCATTACCAATATGGACATTAAACCCTTCGGCATTTGAGCGTGGTGTCACCGTAACTTTGGTGTAACCAGAAAGCTCATTAATCAACTTTTCATGCTGATCTCGTAGGTCATTATGAGGCCCAGGAGTTCGCATCATTAAACGCTGAACATCACGGATCTCGTACGCAAGTTGGTTAACTCGCTCGATACCCATATCTAATTTTTTATTCGTAGAATCAGACTGTTGACGAACTGTTTCATGAAATTCATTCAAGGTTTTAGTTACAAGCCCTGCTTTCTCTAACACGACCTTACGCGCACCCACATCATTTGGGGTATCGGCGAGAGTCTTAACGGAATCAAACCATTCGTTGAGGTTTTCTGGAATCTTCTTTGAAGCGACCGACGACAACATGCTCGACAGCATATCGAGGTTGGCTTCGGTATCGCCTTTGTTGGCGGCATTGGTTGTCGATAAGTTAAGTTCTTTGACGGCAAACTGATCCCAAGAGCGGCGAACATTTTCCACATGTACACCCATACCGTAGGATTGCCCACCGTACTGGCGCGGGTCATTCACACCTTGAATCACAGACTGGCGGCTATAGCCCTCTGTGTTAGCGTTAGAAATGTTATGACCTGTGGTGTTGAGCTGTCTCTGAGCCGTAAGAACACTTTGTGCCCCTACATTCAGAAGATCCGACGCCATAATGCCCCCAAAAAACTTAACAAAACCAGAATGAACTGATTAACTACAACCGTATATTACTAAGATAATTGCAATATGTGTGCCAACACAAACAATAGGAAATTAAAAGACGATAATTTATTGAAGTGTAAGGAGATAACTATGGATTACGCGTAAGAACTGAAGGGGCGGAGAAGAAAAGAGCCTGCCAGTAGCAAGCTCTCTATGTTGATTTATGACGCTAGTTCATCTCATCAATCTTGGCTTTAACTCGTAAAACCTTGTCTGCATAGTTAGGGTCCGTTGCGTAACCAGCCTGATGAATACCTTTGATGAAATTCTCTGAATTGCCTTGATGCTGTAGCGCCGTTTCGTATCTTGGATTTTCGTTCAAGAACTTCACGTAATCATTAAAGCTATCTTCGAAATTAGAGTAAGAACGGAAGGAAGCTGACTCTTTAACGGCGGTTTTGCCATGGAACTCAAGAGTTTGAGTCGCGACCTTATCGCCCTTCCAACTTCTATCTGCTTTGATGTTAAATAAGTTATTGCTGTTGCCCAAAGAGTTCTTAACCATTTTAGAACCCCAACCCGTTTCAAGGGCAGCTTGTGCCAATAGAAGAGACGAGTCCACACCAAGCGCACTTGCCGCTTTTTCCGCGTAAGGCTTCATTGAGGTCACAAACGATTCTGGAGAATCAAAGGATACTGGCTGTTTTGCTGCTTGCGCAGGTTGAACGTCTGACGCTCGCTCTTCCGAACGGCCTGAATATTGCGGTCTTTGCAATGAAGCATCAAAGCCTTCACTGCGAACCTTCTCTTCAGACGTATCGCTTGCTTGGCCAGCGCTTAGTTGAGCCACGATCATATCTGCAAGACCTAATGAACCTGAAGCGCTTAACTCACTCGCCATTTGGTCATCTTGCATCTGACGATAGAACTGCTCGTTCTGGCTGTTCAACATATCCGACTTAAAGCTCGAGTTAGCATCGCGCATTGACTTAAACAACATCGAGGTGAAAATCGATTCAAACTGTTTTGCCGCCGCGGTTAATGCTTCTTTCTCGCTACCTTCTTCACCGTTTACCGCTTGTTGACGAAGGCGGTCTAGGCTACCGATATCGTGAATAAAGCCGATGTCATTGTTATTTTTAATCATGCTTTACCCCTTCTTAGATAATGATCAATTGGCCTTCAATTGCACCCGCTTGTTTCAGTGCTTGAAGGATTGCCATTAAATCAGAAGGTGCAGCGCCCACTTCATTGACTGCGCGTACCAAATCGTCCAGCGTTAGGCCAGGTTCAAATTTGAACATCTTACCATCGCCTTCCGTGATTTCGATATCAGAATCAGGGACCACTACCGTTTGGCCACCAGAGAATGCATTCGGTTGGCTTACGTTTAGATTTTCTTTAATTGCAACCGTCATACCACCGTGGGTGACCGCCGCCGCTTTTAGGCGAACGTGCTTACCAACCACAATCGTACCTGTACGAGAGTTGACGATGATTTTTGCAGAGCCTTCAGCAGGGTCGAACTCGATGTTTTCGATAGCCGACAAGAATGCTACACGCTGGCTGATTTCACGCGGTGCACGAACTTTTACTGAAGTTGCGTCTACCGCTGAAGCCATTTGTGGGCCTAGGAAATTATTAACCGCATCAGCCATACGCTGAGCCGTTGTGAAATCTGATTGGATTAGGTTGAAGGTGATGTAGTCACCACGACCGAATGGCGTTGGGATCTCTTGTTCAACCGTCGCACCGCTAGAGATGATACCAACGTTAGGGTTGTTACCGACAATCTTAGAACCGTCGTTACCTTGTGCACTAAAGCCACTTACCACCAAGTTACCCTGCGCGACCGCATACACTTGACCGTCTAGACCTTTCAAGAAGGTCTGTAGCAAGGTACCACCACGAAGGCTTTTTGCTGAACCGATAGAAGAAACGGTTACGTCAACTTCTTGGCCTTGCTTAGAGAATGCTGGCAGTTCAGCAGTCACAATAACAGCCGCGACGTTTTTGGTTTTTGGCTTAGTGCCGGGCGGCAATTGGATGCCAAAATTTTGCAGCATTGCGTTAAATGTTTGATCGGTAAAGGGAGTTGTCTCACCAGTACCCGGCAAGCCCGTGACCAAACCATAACCTACAAGTTGGTTACTACGAACACCCGCCACTTTTGCCACGTCTTTGATTCGCGCAGCATGGGCACTGGTGGCAAGAAATAGCATGCCGAATAGTACGAGTGTCAGTTTTTTCATTGAGTAACCTGTCTGTATTGCTTTAATTTATAATAGCTTAGCTAAATGTGGCTGAGTGATAGAGGCTGTCAGTATGTCGTCGTCCTATCAAGCTCTACAGAGATACATTAAAGAATCGTGCCAAGAATCCAGGCTCTTGCATATCTTTCTGTACGCCAGTCCCTGAGTACTGAATTCGTGCGTTAGAAACACGGTTTGAAGCAATGGTATTTTCGAAGTCAATATCGTCTGGACGGATGGTACCGCTTAGGCGGATGTACTCATCGCCGGTGTTCAGTGTCATCCACTTCTCACCACGAACCACTAGGTTGCCATTAGCTAATACTTCGATGACTTCAACGGTAATGTAGCCGCTGATGCTGTTACTTTGGTTGGCTGACGCATCACCAGCAAAAGTATTGGTGTTACTCAGATCATAAGAGAAGTTGTACTTGTCGATCGTCAGATCTTGACCACCAACAGCCAGCGGCTCCATTGATGCATCATTCGACTTAGACATGTCTGCGTTGGCTTTTTTGGTCGCTCGAGTATTCTCATCTAACGCTACAGTAATTATGTCACCAATACCACGCGGTTTTGAGTCGTCATACATGCTGCCAATGTGGTTCACATTAAACAGTGAGCCCGTTGCCGCTGCGTAATGCTCTGGTTTCTGCTTGGGGTTGATTGGCGCCCATGCAGGGTCACCAGCAATTGGATCGGTTCGCCCACGAAGCGTGTCAATAATGCCAGAGCTCTCTTGCGCCGACTTATCACCTTCCACAGCATCAACCACTGTGGTTGCATTTTCTTCTGCCGGAGTCTCGATCGGGTCCAGAACAGCACATCCCGACATAGACATAAACAAAGCTAAACAAAAAATACGTTTCATGGCGATATACTCTCAGCAGGCAGTGGTAAATGGGTCAATTAGCAAAAACAGATAGATTAATTAAAAAAGTAAACGGCGAATAAACCAATTACAGCTGTTGGTTAACAAAGCTCATCATCTTGTCTACTGACGAGATAACTTTCGAATTCATTTCGTATACACGCTGAGCTTCAATCATGTTTACCAGCTCTTCGGTTACGTTTACGTTCGATGTTTCTAGCATCGATTGGCGGATGTTACCCAGGCCATCAAAGCCCGGTACACCCTCTTGTGGGTCGCCACTCGCGCCAGTTGGCAAATAAAGGTTTTGACCTACTGGCTCTAGACCACCTGGGTTTACAAAGTCAGTAATGGTAATTTGACCAACCACGACGTTGTTTTGCTCGCCACGTAGACGAACCGATACTTCACCGTCGTTACCAACCGTTACCGAGATCGCGTCTTCAGGAATCACAATTTCTGGTTGTAGAGGATAACCTTGGCCCGACGTTACGATCGCGCCTTCACCGTTCAGTGTGAACTGACCATTGCGGCTGTAACCTGTTTCACCGTCTGGCATTTCAACTTGGAAGAAACCGTCGCCTTCAATCATCATGTCTAGGCTGTTAGATGTCGTTTGTGCGTTACCGTGAGTGTGCACTTTTTGAGTCGCGACGACCTTAGAACCGGCACCCAGCATCAAACCACTTGGCAGCTCAGTATTCTGAGACGATTGACCACCCGGTTGATTAATATTCTGGTAGAACAGATCTTCAAATACCGCGCGGCTCTTTTTAAAACCAATGGTTGAGGCGTTGGCAAGGTTGTTCGAAATCGTTGAGATATTGGTTTGTTGGGCGTCTAAACCCGTTTTACTTACCCATAATGCTGGATGCATAGCAATGTCCTTTAAATTCTATTAGCTCATACGAAGCAGTGAATCAGACGACTTGTCCATTTCCTCTGCTGTGCTCATCATTTTGACCTGCATTTCAAACTGACGTTGTAAGTCAATTAGGCTGGTCATTTCACCTACGGCATTTACGTTACTGCCTTCGATAGCACCTTTTAGCAACGTTACCGCTGCATCTGCTTCGTATGCCTGATCTGGGTTTTTCGAACGGAATAGACCATTCGTGTCTTTAAACAAACTTTGGTTGTCTGGACGTACAAGCTTAATACGATCAACCACGGCCAATTCTTCAGCTGGAGCGCCTTGAGGAATCACCGAAATCGTACCGTCTGTACCAATTTCTACTTTGCTGATTGGGATTGGCAGCGTGATTGGTGCATCGTTTTCACCAAGCACTAAGTGACCGCTTGCGTTGGTTAGTAAACCGTTTTGGTCAACCCTTAGGTTACCGTTACGTGTTAAACCTTCACGGCCAGTATTGTCCATCACTGAAATCCAACCATCACCTTGAATGGTAACGTCTAGATCTCGGCCAGTAGTAACCACACTACCCTGAGCGAAATTATGACCCGGACGCTCTGTCATGCTGAAAACACGAGTAGGCATGCCTTCGCCATACGCTTGCATTGAACGTGCCTGTGCTAAATCAGCACGGAAACCCGTTGTACTTACGTTGGCAAGGTTGTTTGCACGTAGCTGCAAAGCTTGCATATTTTGCTTAGCGCCACTCATGGCAAGAAACAGTGCGCGATCCATAATTTTGCTCCAAAAATCATCTTCTGGGGCTAATAAAGCAAACACTGTGCCAATATTTTTAACTGTTATTTATCAATAATTTAAATAGAAAACGAACAAGAAGGGTGATCATCAAAGGATCATTGAGGAAGAATTGTTGCCAGTGGCATTACCGGGCGGCAATAGGGGTGGCAAATAAAAAGACAAACAACAATACCCAATTCAATAACATTGAATTGGGTATTCGCAGATGATTCAAACGCTTTAAACGATTAACGAATCTGAAGAATATTCTGTTGTAGCTGGTTGTGTACTTCTAGAGAACGCGAGTTCGCCTGGAAGTTACGTTGAGCAGAAATCAAATCAACCAGTTCTTGAGTCATATCGATGTTCGACTGCTCTAGCGAGCCGTTGTTGATGCTACCAAATGAACCTTTGTTCGATTCACCCCAGATCTTGTCACCAGAGTCGTTGGTAGAATCCCATTGAGTACCGCCTTTCTTATCCAGACCTTGCTCATTTGGTACACGAACCAAGCCTACACGGCCAAGCATCACGTTTTCACCATTTGAATAAGTACCTAGAACACTGCCGTACTCATCGAAATCGATTTTTGTTAAGAAACCTGTTGTCGCGCCATCTTCATCAAACTTAGTCAATTCAAACGGAGCGGCAAACTGAGTTGAAGAATCTAAACCAAACTTAAGCACTTGAGTTGGATCAGCACCGTTCAAGTCAATAGGGTTCGCACCAGCACCCAGTGGTTCCGAGTTAATCGGCTGACCATTGTTTAGGCTTGCTAACGTACCGTCATTGTTGAACTTCATTGTGTGACCAACATGACCTTGTGCATTCGTCGCATCACCACCAGTAATGTTGACCGGCTTTTCACCGTTCTCATCTGACATGGTGTAGTACGTTTGCCAAGTGTTTGGTTGAGTCTGATCTTTGAGGTAGTAAGTCGTTAACTTGTAAGACTGACCCATAGAATCGTATACCGTCGAAGACGTTGCACGGTTATAAGTATCAGCATCTTTGAAGTTAAATGCAGCCGGGTCTTTAAGATCACCGTTTGCAGGAAGGTTAACCCCTACTTCAATGTTTTCTGTCTGTTTTGGTTTACCAAACTCAGCAGGAATGTCGAGAGGCTTTGGCGCATAAGAAAGAACTTCCCCCGAGTTTGGATCAACATCGTAACCTAAAAGAAACTCATCATTAGCGGTAACCATGTAGTTGTCTTTGTTTAGGTGAAATGCACCATTACGCGTTAATTCGTTAATCTCTGGCACCATGCGGTCTTTCGATACTGCAAAGAAACCTGTACCACTTACACGTAAGTCCATTGGGTTGTTCGTATAAATACTTGAACCTTCGTGGAACTGTTGCGCCACTTGGCTAGCTTGCGCACCGCCACCTGCCGTCGTTTTTGCGTTAGTGAACAACGAGCTTGAGTAAACATCACCAAACTCGGCACGAGACTCTTTAAAGCCAAATGTGTTCGCGTTCGCAATGTTGTTACTGGTTGTATTCAGGTCTAATTGTGCAGCGGATAGGCCGCTTAAAGCTACATATGACATTCCATTATTCTCCTAATCTATCTAGCTAGCATAGTCACTCAATAAAGAGCTACGCTTTACCAACTTCTAGTACTTCAGCAAGTCGTACTGGCGATGTGAAACCAGCCAGATTGAGTAGTACGTTGCCATCGCCCTTACCAAGAAGCACACTGTTCACGTTCGCATAACTGGAAACTTGGAACTCTGTGTTCTCGCCATCCAGCAAACCCGACGCTTTCACGTTGTATTTACCGGCCGGCAATGGGTTACCGTCTTCGTCTTTTCCGTCCCATTCAACACGTGTATCACCAGATGGTTTAGAGCCGATATCAAATGTGCGAACCAATTGGCCAACTTCGTTCTCAACACGGACCATTACATTGTCCATTGCCTGAGGAAGCTTAACCATTGCCGCCATACCGCCATCACCGGGTTTTACACCTGCCGCACCAGGAACCAATACATCACGCCCAACTAAAGAGGAGGCCTGAAGAGCTTGGTTAGAGGTCATTGATGAATTCAAGCTTTCAAACTGTGTATTCATTTTGCCAATGCCATCTACGGTCGCAAATGAAGCCATTTGCGCAATCATCTGGTCATTGCTAACCGGCTTGAAAGGGTCTTGTTGTGCTAGTTGCTTAGTCAACAAAGATAAGAAGTCTTCTTGTTTAAGATCCTGCTTACCTGTTGTTTCGTCGGGCTTTTTAGCGCCATCTTGAAGACTCTTCAGCTGGTCAACATAGGACAAGCCGCTTTGACCAACATTGTTGTTGATTCCAGCCATGTGCTACCTCCTTATCCTTATTGACCCATCTGCAGCGTACGCAGCAGCATTTGTTTACTCGAGTCAGCAACCTGTACGTTTGTTTGGTACGCACGTGATGCCGAAATCATGTTTGCCATTTCTTCCATAACGTTGACATTAGGCTTGTAGATATAGCCTTCGTTGTTCGCTAATGGGTGATCCGGGTTGTACTCCGCGCTTAGCGGCTTATCGCTTTCCACAATACCTAATACTTTCACAGGCACAGTGTGACCACTGTTGCGTGCTTTATTTAACTCAGCGCCGAACACTGCGTGACGAGCCTTGTAAGTTTCTTCAGCAGAACTACTTACACTGTCCGCGTTCGCAAGGTTGCTCGAGGTCGTATTTAGACGAACAGATTCAGCACTCATCGCAGAACCAGTCACATTGAATACATTGAATAAACTCATCTAATTATTCCCCTTTAATCGCTTTAGTTAAATTCTTGAACTTACTTCCTAAGAAGTCGAGAGAGGCTTGATGCCTAATTTGGTTTTGCATGAAAAGGTTTCTTTCCAAATCCAAATCAACCGTGTTGCCATCTCCTGTATCAGGTTGGGTAGGAATGCGATACTTCGTTTCCCCGTTCACCGTTGTTGAGGCAGAAATGTGCCGACCATCTGTACGGCTAAGACCAATGCTTGCCCCAGAACTTGCCGCTTGCAGTGATTTCTTAAAGTCTAATCCCTTTGCTTTATACCCAGGCGTGTTTGCTTGCGCGATATTGGTGGAAAGCACCTCAGCGTTACGCTCACGTACACCAACTGTGTGCTGGTGAATGCCCAAAGCATTGTCAAAAGAAATAGCCATGTAAACCTCAACTCAAGAACTGACTGTTATGAAATAACCAAAGCAATATATATACCAACTTTTGAAACAAGGCGGTCTATCAATGCTTTTACAGGTTACTCGTGGGTAAACTTGCAATAAACAAGCCAAAAAATAGAGTAAATTGGAATGTCACTCTGACTTAAAGATATAGCTTAAGCAGGAAAAAGAAAACCCAGCACTTGGCTGGGTTTTAAATTTAGACGGTAACCTTACACCTAATATCGGTGCCGCTCGTTACTTTAATTTGTAGATGATGCCTGGATTACAGCGAACCATTTCAAAACGATCGGTTAAGCCTGTTAACGATTCAGACGCGCCCAATAGTAAGTACCCACCAGGGTTCAGGCTATTTGCCATCTGGTTAAGTACCTTTGACTTCATATCAGGCGAGAAGTAAATCAGCACGTTACGACAGAAAATAATGTCGAACTTGCCTAACAATGCATAGCTGTCCATCAGGTTCTGAGGGCGGAAGTTCACCATGCGCTTGACGTTATCTTTCACTTTCATACGGCCATCGCCCGCATCTTCAAAGAAAGTACGACGGCGCTCTGGAGAAAGTCCACGTCCCAATGCAAGGTTGTCGTAAGCGCCAGTGCGGCACATATCCAACATACTTGCTGAGATGTCAGTTGCGGTAATCGATACATTTGGCAGCATACCTGGCTTACGAGCTTGAGTTTCAAGAATCGTCATTGCCATTGAGTATGCTTCTTGGCCTGAAGAGCTTGCCGCAGACCAAATCTTAATAGGACGTTTATTTGCCGCTATTTCCGGTAGAAGCTTATCCGCAAGCACAGCAAACGGGTAAGTATCACGGAACCAAAGTGTCTCGTTCGTCGTCATGGCATCGACAGCAGCCACACGCAGCTCACGGTTTCGACCTGTTACTACATCTCTCAACAAATCAGACAAAGAAGCTAACTTAAACTTCGTTACTAATGGGCTTAGACGGCTGCGCACCAAGTACTGTTTGCTGTCACCTAATACAATGCCACATTGAGATTCTAAGAAACGGCTGAAATCGCGATACTCTTGATCACTTATTGTTATAGCAGTCATTAATGTCTCTTTTAGTTAGTTAACGCAGCTTTAACGGCTGCACCAAGCTCATCAGGATTGAACTTAGCAATGAAGGAGTTTGCTCCAACACGCTCAACCATGGCTTGGTTAAATACACCACTCAACGATGAGTGTAAAATTACGTATAAATCTTTAAGTTCGGCGTGACGACGAATCTCAGCAGTCAGCGTGTATCCATCCATTTCTGGCATTTCGATATCAGAAATCACCAATGAAATCTGATCGTAAATACTGCCTTCTGATGACATCTGCATCAGCTTCTCATAGGCTTCTTTACCATCCTTCACCGAGATAACTTCAAAACCAATCGACTCAATAGCACGCTGAACCTGCTTACGAGCAACGGTCGAGTCATCAGCAATCAAGATGCGGCGAACCAGTTCTTTCTCTTGTTCTACTTTCGCAATATCTTCAGCAATCTTGCTGTCCATTGTTTCATCAACAGGAGAAATTTCTGCAAGGATCTTCTCAACATCAAGAATTTCTACCAATTCATTATCAATGTTGGTTACCGCTGTCAGGTAGTTAGCTCTACCTGCGCCATCTGGCGGCGGAAGAATCGATTCCCAGTGCATGTTAATAATGCGCTCAACTGAACTTACCAAGAAACCTTGAATGGTTCGGTTAAACTCAGAGATAACCACAAAACACTTTTCAATATCCGTTGTAGGACGGCCACCAATCGCTAAGCTCAAGTCGATCACAGAGATCGTTTGGCCACGAATGTGTGCTACACCTTTAACCAGTGGGTTCAAGTTTGGCATCTTTGTCAGCTTAGGGCATTGCAGCACTTCTTTTACTTTAAAGACATTAATGCCGTAACGCTGACGCCCCATTAGGCGAAAGGTTAGTAATTCTAATCGGTTTTGACCGACGAGTTGCGTACGCTGATTCACCGAATCAAGAATACCCGTCATGAGCTCATCTCCATATCAAACTTTTTTGTATAAAAAGTGTTAGTCTACTGCAGGCTACGAACCACCAGAGAAACGGAATGACGTATTATAAAACAAATTTGCCACCTCTTTCCATAGCAATGTGTAGAGCTACTTTTAAAACTGTCGCTAAGTTTATCGGCATTTTATCAATATTGTTTAGTTTTTTTGTACAAGCTGCGACCCCAGAACAAATTGAGATGATTCAGTCTGCAGCGGAGCAACATATCCTTGATACAGTTGAGCAGCCACAAGGTGGCGAACTCTTTGTTAATTCAGCAAATGTTGACTCAAGAATCAAAGCGACAGACTGCCCAGTGCCTTTAGAGACCAGCGCCTCAACAACCACCAATACCCGCAGCAGTATTACGGTTTTAGTGCAATGTGTTCCTGATGAGTGGCGAGTTTATGTACCGGTGCGCCTTTCGATGTCGGTGCCTCTTGTCACCACCACTCGCTCACTCGCGAGAGGCGAAATCGTCGGTCAATACGATGTCACCACCGCTATGATTTCTCTTAACAAGTTTCGTCGCCAAGGTTTCACAGCTCCACATCAGGTCATCGGCGCTAAGGTAAAAAAGAACCTAAGACCGGGCGATGTTGTAGAAAGAGGTGATATCTGTGTCGTGTGCCGAAACGAGAAGGTTATCATACAGGCAGTAAAAGGTGGCATGACCATTACCACCAAAGGAACTGCGCTTACCGATGGCTCTATGGGTGATCAAGTAAGAGTGAAAAATGATAAATCACAGCGTATAATTGAAGGGATTGTTACCAGCATGTCTGAAGTCACGGTTTACTTTTAACTCTTTACTTCTAAATTGACGGTATCGTTAGCGATTTCACCCTCAACTCTAACGCCAAATATAACGGCTGCGGTGTTTTGTCCCTTTTCGACTATTGAGCTAAAAATTGCTAAAGTATTCGAACCCTTGGTCGATATTGACTGTACAGGTTCCCATTTTTGAAGAAAAAGGCTTAACTATGGCAGGCATTGATAATATTCGTTCAGGGCAAACCCTAACGACCACTAACCGATCAGCAGTACGCTCTGATTCTAGTTCTGAGGCATCACGCTCTGATGTATCAACTAAATCACCAGCAAGCAAAGATGCGGTTTCACTGAGCCAACAAGGCAAAGCGATTGGTCAGCTCCACCAAGATATGGCAGCACAGCCAAGCTTTGATTCTGTGAAAGTAGCAGCGATCAAAGAAGCAATTGCGAATGGTTCATACACTGTCGATCCAGAGAAACTGGCTGACAACATGATCAAGTTCGAAGATGAATTAAAAGGCCTTTAAGAAAACACTAACTTTTCATTGAAGTTATTGTCTTAAAGTACACGAGGTTATGAATAGGTTTACGTTATGGCGGCACTAGCAGATTTAGTTAATTTTCAACTTCAAAATGCCAAAGCCTTATCTGAATTACTAAGTTCAGAGAAAACCGCTATTACGGGCCGACAATCAAACGATATTGAGCGAATCGCCAAAGAAAAAGTGGTCCTAGTTGAACAACTAAGATCAACCGATCAGCGAATCGCAGCCCATACCAATATCTCAGAACTGACCGAGAACCCTGAACTTGCTCAGTTAGTCACTAAGATCCAGTCCATAGTGCACGATTGCCAGCAAGCGAACCTTGTGAATGGCGAAGCCTTAAATCGAGCGCACCTTAGCTTCAAAAAACTCAGCAATATGATGCAGCAAAGTCACGGAAAAATTGGCATGACCTACAATGCCGGTGGTCAAACGCATACTATCTCTACGCTGGGAACCAACGTAAAAGCCTAGTTAAGTTAACTCTTCCTCTTCAGTAATACCCCTTGTTAACCGTTTATCTGTATCTCAGACTATTCCTGTCGTTATCTTTTATTAAAACACCTAATCAGCCTTTGAACGCCCTGACAAAATCGATAAACAAAAAAGCGGCAAGTATTTTCATACTTGCCGCTTTTACATTCATATTAGTTATTGGTTGCCGATACGCCATCTGGAAAACGAAAGCAGCCAATATAACTGGATAGTCCTATCGCTAGACGCCCCTTGGGCTAGAACAGCGTTTGTTGTCTCTTTTCAGGTACAGGTTGAACTTCACCGTAATTACGTAGCTGTTCCATCTTACGGATATCAAGCTGAAGCTCAGTAACATAGCTATCGCCCACAGGGTAGCTGCGTACCACTTCTGCACCGCGGATTACGCCATCAACCGCACCAGAAGTACGTTCCGTACCAAGGCGTTGATCTTCCAACTCTGCCCGACCACTCACTCGCATACCGTAAACTTGTTCTGCAAGTTCACGATAGGCGTCGATCTTAGAAGCTCTCATCGCACGGATACGTCTTTCTTCATCGTTACGTCCTTTCTGCTCACTGATACTCGCGTAGCCAACGGCAACTAAGTAGTCGTCTGGCCTCATGTTTTGCAGTGGCTGACAGCCAACAAGCAGTAAAGCGGCAACAACAAATATTAACTTCTTCATCTCGAACTCCTAAGGGCGAAGAATAACAGTATAAGGCTGGCTGATCGTTGGGTCAGAACGAATGATAACGCCATCTTGAGTTCGAATACTGTTTAGAGTATCTAGGTCACGACCAATACGGTCTGCAGGCAAGAAGCCTTGTGCCGTCGCCACGACAATGCGAGTTTGCATGCCAACAACACGAGCATTTACTAGTACACCGCCTTCTTGGCGAAGCATGGTGCCTGTCAGTACATACTGTACGTCTTGCTCTTGAGCTAAGTCTTTCCAATCGCGGCTCAACGCAAAGTCACCTTGGTGAGTCACTTGGATAGAGCCAGTAGTTTTAAAATCAACCACCTTGAAGCCACGACGCTGAAACTGATGAATGAAGCCTTCTGATACCGAGTTGCCTAGCCAGTTCGTTGTGTCCATGTGCTGCAGGTCCACAAACGAAGTAATTGCTATTGGCGTTCTCGCTGAAATACTTGTATTCGAAATGATCAAATCTTCAGTCATACTTTCCACAAAAAAATCCATGGTATGACGAGGGCTGTCCATCAACATAAACTGACTGCCTGAATATTCAGACTTGCCGTTATAGATCGGCGAATAAGCGCATGATGTCAGTAACATGACACTCATTACTACGAGCCATTTTTTCATTCTCTAATCTCCAGATAGTTTTAGTGCCACCTGTTCCAATATGTTCTCACCATTATTCTTTTCAATGGATTACAATGTTGGAACAGTCTTTGCTTTTCATTAATGGTTCAGATTAAGAAAAACGCACTTAAGTCAGCTTCAAGCTTATAGTTATTTGTTAAGCAATATTTATACCCAACTGGTAACGAATAGATGAAAAAAATAATTTCTTACTTATTTTCAATAAGTTCACTGATAACCATAAGCTTCAGTGCTCATGCCTCTTGGTATGAGGTTACCGGTACCGCAGCCATCGTATCGTCAGAGGAAACGGCAAGGGTCCATGCTCTGGAAGACGCGGTATATAAAGCGATCCAGTTCTCAGGAGCCGACATTGGTAGCATTGCCAACCTCACGCCCTACCTCGACGCAAACAAAAAAGAGTTTCAATTTACCAATCATGAAGTGCGCTACATCTTGGTAGAAAAAGAGAAAAAACGCAGTGGCAATATAATGATCACCGCAAGGATCGATATCTATCCTTCGGCAAATGCTTGCCATGAGAGCCAATATAAGAAGACATTTTTGGTCGGCAACATCGATGTGACTTCCCCACAGCAAGCTGTAATGGGCAGAATCTATAACATCGGTGATGATTTTGGTCATGTCGTAGATCGACAGCTGGCGCAAGAGTCTCGCAGCTTTGTTTCCGTTGGCACGACCAATTACGACATCGACAAACGTCGACCTGAAGTGATCAAGATGATCGCCCAAGACACTGGCGCACAATACATCATTGGTGGCGACATTACCGATTTAACCGCGACCATCGAGTCCAAACTGTTGAAAGACGACATCATCAATCGCCAGTTTGCGTTAGAGATGCAAGTCTTCGATGGTAAAACAGGACATCAGGTTTACAACCGTAGCTATCGTGAAGTGGCAAAGTGGCCATTTGCTAAGACCAGTGAAGTCGACACCCGCAGTGCCCGTTTCTGGGCATCAACCTACGGCAGCATGATGCTGCGTGTTAGCCGTAATATTATGTTGGACTTAGAATCGGAAGTGTCATGTAAGATCACCCTTCCAGAGGTTGCAGCGGTATTTGGTAACACTGTGACCATTGATTTAGGTCGAATGCATGGCGTACAACAAGGTGACAAACTGCAACTGTGGCACACAGGTTCGTTTATCGACCAACGCGGCTTGCCACGTAATAAGGTATCTCAAAGCGATATCACACTGACCGTTTCTCGCGTTTATGAAAACGAAGCAGAACTGACGATCGACCAACCAAGCCTTGCTGGAAGCATTCAAATTGGTGATGTGATGCAGAAAATCATGTAGTTAGCGACACGCCCGCCTCACAGTTTCTAATAAAGCCTTAGCACTTTTGTTAAGGCTTTATTTTTTTTCATGGGTATTAGTTTCGGTTTTGCAGTATTTGGCGTAATCTTATTAATAACATAATCATCACTTAGCAAACTATGAGTCAGAATAATCTAATTGGTGCTACCGGTTACCGCTTTATCTCGAAAGGTAAAACCGCTTTTAAGATCCACATTCATACTCCCGAAGATACGGTGTTGCATCGGTCGGTCGGTTTTGTTCGTATGGGTGAAGACAAAGCACTGAAGAAAACCATTAAATTAAGAGATGAACTGGGCAGACAGCTATGGGGCAAATTTTGGCCCAAAGTCCTCAAAGAGCCCTACCTGATGACGCGCCTGCCTCATAGTCTAGAACCCAAAATTGTATTCAAACCAAATCCAACTCAGAGTGATCCTGAACACCGCGACGAATGCTACATCGCTAAGTGGCGCGTCTTCTCTGAGAATGGTGACTACAAGTACAAAACCAAGGTATGTTCAATCAGAAAGCACGGCCGACTTGCCGCTTATAGCCAAACCAAACGTGCGCTGCTTGATGCTCACAAAGACGTAATTGATCTACTTATATTTATGGGACGATTGAACAGCATCGACTTAAAATAGGCTTAAATCCGATTAAGCTGACCACCCATATTTTTCAGATACAAAAACAGCCGCACATTGCGGCTGTTTTTAATTTATGACGATCCATCGTGACAATTTAGAGTATTGCTACATACAAAATCGATTACCTAGTTTCGGCATATCTCAGCCAGTGTCGCCAATCGGCGCTTAGACTCTTTCACATAAGGGTTGGCTTGATCCCATGCGTAACCCGCCAGAATTGAGCACACCATCTGCTTAATCTTTGGATTTGGATCTTGATAGAAAATCACATCCTGCAAAGTACCTGAGTACCACCCCTCAACATACGTTCTAAAGGTGTTTACACCAACCATCAAAGGAGCGGCATAATCGCGTTCCCAATCTACCTTCTCACCGTTAAGTTGCTTTTCAACACACTCAACCGCAAACTGTGCCGACTTCATCGCAATCGTCACGCCTGACGAGAACACCGGGTCAAGGAACTCGCCGGCATTGCCAAGCAACGCGTACTTATCCGTCGCCAAATGTTTTACATTGGCAGAATAGCCACCAATTTCACCCGCAGGGTTTGGATACTCGGCGCTTGCCAGTATCTCAGCCAAGCCCGGCTCTTCCGCTGCCAGCTGTTTAATTGCAGCAATCTTGTCTTCTGGATAGGACTCAAAGAACTTAGGCTCTCCTACGACACCAAACGAAGAGACACCGTTACTAAACGGGATCAACCAATACCAAACATCAGGGTTGGTTGGATGCACAGAGATAAGAATTTTATTTCGGTCATATTCAAGATCGGTATCCACCTCTGCAATATGATCGTTAATGTGCGTAAAAATAGCTTTGCGTGGAGGGAGCGATGACGGCTCTGCCAAGTTAAGCATTTTTGGTAGCACTCGACCAAAACCACTGCCATCCAGAACGTATTGCGCTTCTATCTGATAACGCTCTCCACCCAGCACTTGTACATCTAAAATGGTGCTGTCGTCGGTGAAATTAATGCCCATTAACTCATGTTGGTAATCAATGCAGACACCCTGCGCCTCAGCCGTATCTGCCAAAACCTTATCAAAGGCACCTCGCTGAACCTGAAACGTAGTTCCAGGGCCAGAAGAGAACTTGTCTTCAAAATTAAACGCCGTATAAACGCCATTTTTGCGAAAGGCAGCGCCATCTTTGTATTGGAAGTTAGCGTTGATCACTGCGTCAGTCATCCCAGCCTGTTCAATCACTTCCATACAAGCTGGTAATAGGCTTTCACCAATAGAAAAGCGAGGGAATACGCTCTTTTCAATCACTCGAACATCGATGCCTTTTTTATGAAGTAAAGACGCAGCAATAGACCCTGATGGCCCAGCTCCGATGATCACCACTTGAGTTGATAGTTTTTTCATTATTTAAGCCATGTTTGTTATTTTTATTGCGCGCCAGCTTTCAATTCTAGAAGCGTGTGACCAAGACCGATATCGTCGGTACGCGTTACCACTTCAAAGCCCGCTTCTTCAACAATCTCTAAGAAATCTTCACTGCGGTAAAAACGACTGTTGCCATTGGCCAAGCAGGTAAAGTAGAGAGACGTCGCGTTTAAGCTATAAGAAGCCGCATCGTATTTCTGTGAATCCCAAAACAGTTCAAGGATATAGACAGTCGCATCTTCTGACATATGAGAGCGAACGCGCCTTAATATGCTCAGAATCTCCATTGGCGAGAAACAATCAAGGAACTGACTCATCCACCAAACATCCGCGCCCGTTGGCAGAGTTTGCTGTTTATCGAGCATATTCGCTGGGAATGGCGTGACTCGCTCTTGATGACCATGCTTTGCCGCGTTTGCCATTGCCATTTCTAGCTGCTGTGGCAAATCAACAATCGTCACCTCAACGTCCGCATCATGGTTGCAGCATTGCATCGCCCACTTACCCGTGTTGCCGCCGATATCCACCAGCGACTTAGGTTTCTTGCTGAAGACTTTTTCAAGTAACACAGGGAACGAGCGATCCGAATAGAAGTGATCAAACTTGAACCAACTCTCTTTTGCTTTTTCTGGCAATTGAGACAAGCCTTGGTAAATGGTTTCCCAATCACCCAACTCTTTCAAGCCTGCAGGTGTGCCTTCTTCAATCGCTTCTGTTAGATGCATCATCGCGGCATAACAAACATCGGCTGTGAAATCCATGTTTGCGTTAGTCATACCATCATGCAGAAGGTAGAAACCAAGGTTAGCCATTTTGTAGTTAGGCTTTTCCCAAGTCACAATATGAGCACTTAACGCCATATCGAGCAGGACTTTCACGCCGTACTCAGAGACACCGGTCGATTCAGAGATAGACTCTGCTGGTAAACCCTCGTTGCCCGCGTCATCTAACGCTTTCAAAATGCCTAAATCACGAAGTGTACGAGCAGTATGAAAAACAATCGGAGCGAAAGACAATTTCTGCGCTTCTGTTTTTGCTTCTAATGCGTTGAATGGATCTAATTTATATTCCGACACGAAAAACCTAACTTTAAATAATAGAGAGTTACTCAGCTGCCATTTGCGCAAGCTTACGTTTAATATCAACGTTTAAGTTATTAACCCAACGGTTGTAATTACGGTGTATTTCACCATCGTCGTACTTCAAATTCTCTGATTCAACGTAAAGAATAGAGTAAAACTTATCACTATAAGGAATTTCAACCACAGCGTGGTGCGAACGAACATACAATTCAGCGCGGATCAAACCAGGCTTTATTTCTGAAACCAACCAGCCTCGATTTTCAGCAGATTCAGAAATAGCTGATTTAACCTGTTTACTTTGAAGATTCAGTGCAACTGGAGTATCCTCAACATTCATTACAGGTTGGACGCGTCCACATCCTGCAAGAACGAATATGAATAACATTGAAACTGCTATTTTTAGTAATTTCATTTAAATTCCTTATCTGTGTTTATTTATAAGCGCGCATAGTATTTAGTTAGACTCAAAGCAAATCAATACTCTATGTCAAATCAATCCCAATTAATGTCGTTTAATATTGAGAAATGGTCTGCAAATTCGGCTGGTCTCAATTCTGTTGCCCAATGGCAAGCGTGGAGCACTAATTTAGATTGGCCACAAGATGGCTCAACTGAATTTAAAGCGATCCCACCGATGATGCGCCGCCGAATGAGTGTGCAAAGCAAACTTGCTGTCCAAACCGCGTTAACCCTATTAAAAGACACCTCGATTGATTATCTGGTCTTTGCTAGCCGACATGGTGAGTTGCATCGAACCGCCACTTTAATTCAGTCGATATTAGAAGGTGACGATGCCTCACCAATGGCGTTCTCGCAGTCGGTACATAATACCGCAGCTGGTCTAACCACCATTGCCGCCAAAGCACCGATTCCACTGACTTCAATAGCCGCAGGGCAAGATACTTTCCATAACGCTCTGATCGAAGCTTATCTTTACCTTCATCAATATCCGTCGCATCGAGTGTTAGTTATCGATTTCGACCAACCTCTGCCCGAGCTCTACCAAGAGTACGAAACACAGAACTTTGCTGATTATGCGCTGGGCTTAGTGCTCACCGCTGGCAGTGAATACTCTATTACTAGGACAGTAGAGACCAACCAAGCACCTTCCGTGTTACCACAAGGGTTACAAACGCTCCAACATATCTTATTAGGTACAAATAGGTGGGCTATTGCTGGCAAGCACCAAACTTGGTCTTGGGTAAATAACACCGAGACAGGTACAGCGTAATGAGCAGAGTAGACCAGTATTGGCGAGTATTCGCGACAGGCCTCTGCTTTACCATCTTTGGTTTGGGTGGCTTAGTATTGAGCTTCTTAATCTTACCGACTATCGCGCTAACCAATCCCAATACCATTAAAAGAGAGCTTAAAGCACAGCGATTAATCCGTTTCTCATTCAATGCGTTTTGCCAGATCATGAAGTTCACCGGAGCAATCGATTACCGAATTGATGGTGCAGAACTACTGCGTAACGACCGTAACTGCATTATCGTCGCCAACCACCCAAGTTTGATTGACTATGTGCTGATCGCCTCTCAACTTCCTCAATGTGATTGCCTCGTCAAAGCGGCCATTTGGGAAAACCCTTTTATGAAAAGGATTGTCAAAGCGGCAGGTTATATACCGAACCAAGCCCCTGACGATCTTTTAGAGCGCTGTGAAGAACGCTTCTCACGTGGCAATGTCATGCTGATTTTTCCCGAAGGAACTCGCACAACGCCAGGAATTGAACCATCCTTACAGCGTGGGGCGGCACAAATCGCGACTCGAACACAAACCGATTTACGCGTGATTCATATTACGGTTTCTCCGACATTCTTAACGAAAGAGAAAAAATGGTATCAAGTTCCTGCGTCGAAGCCCTTTTTTCATGTCGCGGTGAAAGGTAAAATAGAAGTCGAACCATTTATTGAAGGCTCAAATAATTTAACTTCGGCAGCAAGGCGCCTTAATCATCATCTTGCACAAACAATTTTCCCTTCCGAAGAAAACATTTAGCGTATCAATAACATAACAGGCGATATCGGCATTTCGAAAATACCTCATATAATGTAGAATCGCCCCCTTAAAGCAGCATTCAGATAAAGCATTAAGTAGGCCAAAGTGGAAACATTACACAACGAACTGAAACAACTGATCATCGACGCATTGAACCTTGAAGACATGAGCATTGATGAGATTGAAACGGAAGCTCCACTATTTGGTGATGGACTTGGACTAGACTCTATCGATGCCCTTGAGCTTGGCCTTGCTATCAAGAAAAAGTACAACATTGTTATCGATGCAGATGATTCAAACACTCGACAGCACTTTGCGTCAGTTGAAAATCTAGCGAACTACATCTCTTCTCAAACGAATAACTAGACAGATCTTTATGACACAAGCTAACCAACAAGAAGTATACAACCAGGTTAAAGATGCGCTTATTGAGCTGTTCGAGCTTGATGCTGAAGATATCACCCCTGAAGCTCATCTCTATCTTGATCTAGACCTAGACAGCATTGATGCCGTTGATTTGGTCGTTCACCTACAGAACGTCACAGGTAAGAAGATCAAACCTGAAGAGTTCAAAGCAGTGCGCACCGTTAATGACGTTGTCGAATCTGTGGTTGAACTATTGAAGGACGCCTAATGCGTCCTCTGCTGACTTTACTGTCGGCAATTATACTTTTCACTTATCCAATAGCGGTTTACTTTGGACTCAACAAGTTTGGCTTACAAACCGTTGGTATTGCCTTAGCCGCTATCTTTGCTGTACGCATTTTCACCGGCGGTCAGGCTAAAATCAAAGAGCTAAAACACCTAGCTTGGATCAGTGGAAGTGCCGGTATTGTTCTGCTGACTTTAGGCTTAGCCTTTAAGCAACACGGCTGGCTAACCTATTATCCCGTTATCGTTAATGTTTGTATGCTGGTTGTATTCGCTTCGAGCCTATGGCAACCACAAACGATTATCGAACGTCTTGCTCGCCTTCAAGAGCCTGAACTTCCGCAAAGTGGCGTTGATTACACACGAAAAGTCACCAAAGTGTGGTGCTTGTTCTTTGTTCTCAATGGCTCTATTGCCCTTTACACCTGCTTCCAACCGCTAGAAGTATGGACCCTATACAATGGCTTACTCAGCTATCTGTTTGCAGGGTTACTCTTTGCAGGAGAGTGGGTAGTAAGACAGCGCATTCGTCAGAGTTAAATTGTTATGACCCAAACCGTATCTTACACCTCGTTGTCTGAGCTTCTTAGCCAGGACAGAGCCCCTGAATCTATTGTCTGCTTTGACGACAATAGCGAGATTACGTGGCAAACATTTAACGACGACTTATCTCAACTCGTACAATTTTTGTCTTTATCCCCTTTTCAACGAATCGCGATTTGTACCCAAGACAGCTACCTATTTTCGGTGGCCTTTTTGGCATGTACAGCAGCCAACAAACACATCATCTTACCGGGCAACTACCAGCCATGTGCGCTTGCTGAGTTAAGTAAGCAGTTTGATTGCCTGCTAGTTGATAACTCGATTGGCGAAGTTGAGGTGAATGACGTTCGTAATATCCAAACCTTATTGGATTCAAACACTGAAGCACAAAAACCTCTAACCGAGAATCTTACGACCATTGATTTGGCAACAGTCCCATTAACTCTGTTCACTTCAGGTTCAAGTGGCACGCCAAAAGCGATAGATAAAACGTTAGAGCACCTCGATATTGAGACCGCTCAGTTACACAAGAACTGGGGTGAGTTACTCAAGGGAAACCAAATCCAAAGCACAGTTTCTCATCAACATATCTATGGTTTGCTGTTTAGAATCTTATGGCCACTATGCTCTGGTGTTCCATTTGCTCGACACAACCTTGAATACCCAGAACAGATCTTATCTCACGCAAATCAAAACTGTGTACTGATCAGCAGCCCAGCGCTACTTAAACGATTAAAGCATGAGACCAACAAGGTACAACTTGCAGGAATCTTCTCTTCGGGTGGTCCATTGCCTACCGAGTCGGCTCACCAGTCACGAGATCTGCTTGGTCATTTACCGATTGAAGTCTTTGGTAGCACAGAAACCGGTGGCATCGCATTTCGTCAGCAAGAGAGCGCTCAAACGCCTTGGCAGCTTTTTGCCTGTATTGAGGCTAGTCTCAACAGTGAGAATTGCATTAAGTTATTGTCGCCGTACATCGATAAGAATAACTGGTATCAAACCTCTGATGAGTGCGAGATGGTCTCGGAGAATCAATTCATATTGAAGGGCCGAACGGACCGAGTGATCAAGATAGAAGAAAAGCGAGTATCACTGGTTGAAGTGGAAAAGCGACTGGAGCAACTGCCTTGGATAAGTGAGTGCGTGGTTATTCCATTTGAGGAGCCTGAGCGATTAATATTAGCCTCTGTTTTGGTATTATCAGATGAAGGCCAAGCCGCTCTATCGACCATGAGCAAAGGTAAATTCTGGTTGATGCTGCGTACAGAACTCAGAAAGTGGTTAGAGCCAATCGCAATCCCGAGAAAATACCGTGTTGTCGATGAGATCCCCCTCAACAGCCAAGGTAAGCGATTAACATCTCACATAGAACAGCTAATAAAATCATAGAAACCGCTGATCGTATTTTACACTGAGATTATCTTTTTATATTTTTGTCAAAGAACCAATATTTGCCCAAGGATTCTAAGCACGCCCTATGGATAAAAGAAAACCAAACATCATTGCTGTAGACACGGTAGAAAATGAATCGACCCTGACACTTCATGTTAGCGGAGATATCACCGACTTTAATGGGCACTTCAAGAGCTTCCCTATTCTACCTGGCGTCACGCAAATTGATTGGGCACTTCACTACGCAGTCCAAGAGTTAGGCGTTCCTGGTTTCTTTAAAGGAATGGAAGTCATTAAGTTCCAAGAGCCTATCCTGCCTGACGCTACAATCCAGCTATCACTCAAATGGGATGCTGACAAAGACAAGCTGAGCTTTAGTTACACATCAAACAACGGTGAACAGACCCACTCTTCAGGCAAAATGAAGCTGGGAGAAAAAAGTGAATAGCGCTCCCGTCGAGGCTACTTCTCAACACCACACAAAAGAAAGCAGCTACAAGGCTTGCTTCCTTATCCCGTGCTTTAACCATGGCGCAACCATGCCGGCTGTGGTGTCGTCACTTCATCATTTTGAGTTACCGATCATCATCGTTGACGATGGCAGTGAACTCACAACAAAACAGTTTCTGTCTCCCCTAGCAGAGAATTCAAACGTAACCTTGGTGACGCTTGAACAGAACCAAGGTAAAGGCGGCGCAGTAAAAGCCGGAATCAAAAAAGCGCAGCAACTAGGCTTTAGCCACGCTATTCAGATAGATGCTGATGGGCAACACGACCTGGAAGCCTTGCCAACATTGATTGAGGCCTCACAAGCTAAGCCACAACGCCTGATATCAGGCCAGCCTATCTACGACGACAGCGTACCCAAAGCAAGGCTCTATGGGCGCTACGCGACACATATCTGGGTATGGATAGAAACCCTTTCTTTATCAATTAAAGACAGCATGTGTGGCTTTAGAGCGTATCCTATCAACCAAACTCAAACTGTGTTGAATAAGTACGATGTTGGTTCGAGAATGGACTTCGATATCGAGATTTTGGTTCGCCTGTATTGGGAAGGTTGCGACATAGACTTCGTTGAAACGCGCGTTATCTATCCTGAGAACGGCATCTCTCATTTCGATGCGTTGTGGGATAACGTCAAAATCAGTTGGATGCATACACGTCTATTCTTCAGCATGCTGCCAAGAGCACCAAAACTGATTGCTCGCCATTTCAAATCCGATTCAGCTGATAATAACCCAAATTTATCGACTGATTCAGAGCCGCAAGCTTCTGAACAACCACACTGGTCCCGCACTCAAGAACGCGGCACAGTATTAGGCATTAAGCTGTTATTAGCCATTTATACCTTGTTAGGTCGCGGTGTGTTCAACCTCATTCTGCGTGGTGTGATGCGTTACTACCACTTGACGGGCCAGCGTGCGCGAAACGCTTCCGAACAATATCTATTCCAATTAAAAGCCTATGCGGAACAGCAAAATATTGAGCTCCCCGGAGAACTAACCAGTTACAACCATCTGCTTTCATTTGGCCATACGATGCTCGACAAGCTCGCGGCATGGAAAGGTGATTTCTCGGCAGATAACCTGACTATTCATGGCCAAGACCAGTTCGAGAGCATGGTGGCAAATAAGCAAGGTGTGCTAATCCTTGGATCTCACCTTGGCAATATTGAGCTGTGCCGAGCTTTAGGTCGCAGACACTCGAACATCAAAATCAACGCCCTGGTTTTTACAGAACACGCCGAACGTTTTAATTCCGTGATGAAAGCGGTTAACCCGCAGTCTGATTTAAATCTGATTCAGGTGACATCGATGGGGCCTGATACCGCTATCTTGTTACAACAGAAACTAGAGCAAGGCGAATGGATCGTGATTGTTGGCGATCGAACTTCCACCAGCAAAGAGAGCCGCTCAGTATGGGCTGAGTTCTTAGGTAAGGAAGCTCCATTCCCTCAAGGTCCATTTATGTTAGCCTCGGTTCTCAAAGCACCCGTATTTTTGCTGTTTGGGTTACGTGACGACTCACAATCTAAGCCGCATTTTAATGTCTATTTCGAGCATTTTAGCAACAAGATCGAGCTACCAAGAAAGACTCGCGAACAATCTTTACAGCAAGTCGTGCAAAAATACGCAAATCGACTTCAGCACTACACACTGCAAGCACCGCTTCAGTGGTACAACTTTTTTAATTTTTGGACATTGAGCAAGCACCATGACGAAAAAGAATCCAAATAGCATCACCTTTGGTGCCGAGCGCCTCACGATTGAGGATGTTGTCGCTATCTCACAAGGCGCAAAAGCCTCGATGAACACAAGTGAAGCATTCACATCTAAGATCGACCGTGGTGTCGCTTTCTTAGAACGCCTATTGAAAGAAGAAGGTGTGATTTACGGTGTAACGACGGGTTACGGTGACTCATGTACGGTTGCGATTCCGCCAAACCTAGTTGACGAGCTACCACTGCATTTAACACGTTTTCACGGCTGTGGTTTAGGTGAAATATTGTCTCACGAACAAGCTCGTGCAGTATTAGCAACGCGCCTGTGTTCGTTATCACAAGGTGTCTCTGGTGTGACTCACGATCTACTCAACCAGATCGTTACCCTAATCAACCAAGACATCTCACCACGCATTCCTCAAGAAGGATCGGTGGGTGCCAGTGGCGACTTAACACCTCTGTCTTACTTAGCCGCAGCACTGATTGGTGAGCGTGATGTAATCTACAAAGGTGAAGTGCGCCCAACCAGTGACGTCTACAAAGAGTTAGGAATTAGCCCTATCAAACTTAAGCCAAAAGAAGGCTTGGCGTTGATGAATGGTACGTCTGTAATGACGGCATTAGCTTGTATCGCTTACAAGCGTGCGGAATATCTAGCTCAGCTATCAACTAAGATCACCGCTATGGTATCAGTCGGTATGCACGGCAATGACTTCCATTTCGATGAAGCGCTGTTTGCAGTCAAACCTCATCCTGGTCAACAACAAGTTGCTGCATGGCTGCGTGATGATCTGCAAGCGGATCGCCCTCCACGTAACAGTGATCGCCTCCAAGATCGTTACTCTCTGCGCTGTGCTCCACATGTTATCGGCGTGGTTCAAGACTCTCTGCCTTGGCTACGCCAAATGATCGAGAACGAGCTAAACAGTGCCAACGACAACCCAATTATCGATGGTGATAATGAGCGCGTACTGCACGGTGGACACTTCTACGGTGGACACATTGCAATGGCGATGGATACGTTAAAAACTGCAGTTGCGAACCTTGCTGATCTGCTTGACCGTCAAATGGCTCAGCTGATGGACTACAAGTTCAACAACGGTTTGCCATTCAACCTAACGGGTGCTGAAGGCGAACGTAAGCCAATCAACCACGGCTTTAAAGCAGTACAGATTGGCGTTTCAGCTTGGACAGCAGAAGCATTGAAACACACCATGCCAGCAAGCGTATTCTCTCGCTCAACTGAGTGTCACAACCAAGATAAAGTGAGTATGGGCACCATCGCAGCTCGTGACTGTTTACGCGTTCTAGAGCTAACCGAACAAGTGGCAGCAGCGTCACTACTGGCGGGGACACAAGCACTCGAACTTCGTAAGCGCCACAATGAGCTTGATGAGCACCACATGAGTGAGAACCTCAAGCACATTCGCGACGAAGTGCTTAAGGAGTTTGAATTTATCGTAGAAGATCGACCACTTGAAGGCGATCTACGCCACTTCATTGCTCGTATTCAAAGTCAGCACTGGTCACTTTACTCATAAAGTAGCCAACCCTTTACGCAATATTGTTGAGAGCGATTTATGTCTGAAATCCTTCACCCATTACAATCTGAGGTGACGCTTATCACCTCATTCCAAGATGCCGACCCAATGGGCGTGATCTATCACGGCAACTACTTCCGATTCTTTGAAGAAGTTAGGCGCATCATGATGGATAAGATTGAGTACAACTACCATGAGATGAAGGATTCTGGCTACATGTGGCCTATCATCGACACGCGCGTAAAGTACATCAAAGCGATACCATTTAATCATCAGATCAAGGTCACGGCTAAGTTGACTGAGTGGGAAAACCGCCTGCGCGTCGATTATGAAATTCATGATGCCCTAACCGGTGCTCGCATGACTCGAGCGCACACAATGCAGGTTGCCGTCACCATCGAAGAACAAGAGATGTGCTTTGCCTCACCCAAAGTGTTTACTGACAAAGTCGAACACTGGCACCAATTTGGTTGCTTACCTCTAGCAACTGAACATCAAACACAAACCTCTAACCCACAGCAGGTGAACCATGAATCTGTTTAAACGCAGTCGCAAATACATCAATATCGCGCTAATTGGACTTACTGCGATGATGGCAAGCGGCCTTGTAAGCGCCAAAGAAAACTCTGCTGCTGTCAATTCTATTTCAGAGCTGCAGACGGTGCTCAGCGAAAATAGTATTGTGCGTGGTGAGTTCACTCAAACACGCAATATGGAGATGTTCGCCCAGCCTTTAACGTCACAAGGTACATTTCTGTTAGACAAATCAAGTGGCTTACTCTGGACACAAACCACTCCGTTTCCCGTGAACTTAGTGCTCACCGATAACAAACTGAGCCAAAGGTTTGCCGATCAACCCGCAAAAATCATCACCGACAAAGAAAATCCAATGGCGTTTTATTTCAGCCATATCTTCTTGTCAGTGTTTCATGGGGACACGCAAAAACTTCAGGAACAGTTCGCACTCAATTTTGAGCCCGCAACTAACACCAGCTCTGATGAAAATGTACAAGCATGGACACTGACTCTAAAGCCCAAAAATGCACCGATGAATGCGGTGTTTGAGGCTATCACGCTGCAAGGCAACAGCGATATTGAACGTATTGAGTTGAAAGAGATTCGTGGAGATAGCACAGTGATCGAATTCAGTCAGTTAAGCCATCTACCGGAAGTATTATCAGATGCTGAAGCGAAACAATTCCAACTCTAGTCTTGCCCTTGTTTGGCTTGTTGTTGTAATGCTGTTTAGCGGGTTGTTGACCAAACAATTCGCTTTTTCTTCGTCGGTACCGATTGAAAGCAACATTCTAAAGTTACTGCCCGAAAACCAGCAAGACCCAATGGTAGAGCAAGCCTTTCAGCAGATATCCAGCTCGATGAGCGAGCAAGTGGTATTTATCATAAGCGCTCCCGATATCGAACAAACCATGGTTGCGACCGACGCTTTTGAAAAAGCTCTCAACCAAAGAACTTTTTCAAGTCAGCCAACTCTGTTTAAGCAAGTTCAAGGTAAAATCAACGCCAGCACTCAAAGCCAGTGGAGCGATTTCTATTTTCGTCACCGAGCTCAACTTCTAACTCAACAACAAAAAGAGACGCTGACACACTCGCCGGATTCGCGAGCTCAATATGTCATTCAGTCTCTGTACAATCCATTCTCAGGCGTCACTGCAGCAGAGTTATCTCTCGACCCATTCTTGTTATTTCGCGACTACATCAGTGCTATTGGCGTCCAATCAAGTAACTTTGTTCTGAAAGAGGGCTATCTCACGGCCCAGTCGAATGAGCAAACTCATATTTTAGTCACGGCTACTCTGGCGGACTCACCTTATAGCTTGGCGATTCAAGAACAACTTCCAGATCTTGATTCAATTGAGCGCGAGGTCGAAAAACAATTTGGCGTCAAGGTGCAGCATACTGGTGTGGTGTTCTACGCCAATTACGGTACCGAAAGCGCGAAATCAGAAATCAGTACCATTGGTTTGGGCTCATTGGCAGGCGTTATTTTATTGGTGTGGCTGACATTTCGTAGTGCGCTACCACTTGCCTTATCTTTACTCTCAATCAGTACAGGATTATTGGTTGCACTGGCAAGCACTGTCGCTATCTTTGGTAAGGTGCATCTATTCAGCTTGGTGTTTGGCGCTAGCTTGATTGGCGTATCCATCGATTACTCTTTTCACTATCTCACTGACCGTTTGGCCGCAGGAAGCCACTGGCAGAGCGATAAAGGCCTAAAGCATATTTTCATTGCCATCACTCTAGGTTTAATCACCAGCTTAATCGGATACTTAGGGCTACTGGTTGCGCCATTCCCAGGCTTGCAGCAACTGGCTCTGTTTTCGTCGATTGGACTGATCGCAGCTTACGCCAGTGTGGTGTGCTGGTACCCCGTTTTAGCGGTAAAACCAGGCCAAGAGCGCCCTCTTCCCCTGTCGAAACTTTGGCATACTTGGTTAAGCCTTTGGAGCAACCAAAAATTTAGAATTGGCTTACCGTTAACAGTGACTGTCGTTAGCTTGATGTCACTCAGTCAAATTCGTTACGACGACGATATTCGCCAGCTTCAGGCTATGCCCGAACAACTCAAACAACAAGAGCAAGCCATTACTGAGATATCAGGGTTAGGCAGTGGTCAAAATATGCTTTTGGTCACAGCTCAGAGCGACCAAAAGCTACTCAAAAAATTGACAGAAATCACCACAAGCTTAGATTCGCTGGTCAATAGCCAAGGTATCTCCGGGTATCGCAGCATCAATCAACATTTGTTAAGTAAACAAGAACAGCATGATAACTATCAGTTGGTTGAACAACTCTATAGTCAACAAAGCCATATATTACAAAGCTCTCTCGGTTGGTCTACGTTTCCAGAACTACCAAAATTCGAACCAATCACGGTATCTGGATTTTTGGAGTCTCCAGTCTCAGAGCCTGTTCGACCACTTTGGTTAAAACCTATCGACGGGCAAGCAGCGTCGGTCATTTTGATAAAAGACGTCACTGATGCTGAGCTGTTCTCACAGTGGTTGGAGTCAGATTTTGCTCAGAAGCAAGGTGTGAAACACCTCAATAAAGCGGATGAAATCTCCTCTCTTTTTGCTGAGTACCGCGTCAAGATTACCGAGCTGTTATTGATAGCATTGGCAGCTATTGGCATGCTGTTAGGCTGGCGCTATGGTGTGAAGCAAAGCCTGTTAATGCTGTTGCCTTCATTGATTGCAGGCGTAGCAGGTTTGGCGGTCACGGGCATTTTAGGCTCGACACTGAACCTATTTAACCTGCTTGGTTTGATTCTGATTTTAGGGATTGGCATAGACTACACCCTGTTCTTTGCTGAGCAAAAGAAATCGCTGAGCACCTTATTAGCGATCACCTTGTCAGGTCTCACAACACTACTTTCATTCGGCTTACTGTCGCTGAGCCAGACTCATGCTATTCATAGCTTCGGGGTGACGGTTCTGACAGGGATCTTTGTCGCTTGGCTGCTTTCTCCACTCGCGATCAACAGTAGTAAAAACGTAGAAGGACCAATTACTCGAGAGGCTTTTAGATGATCCAGACATTAAAGGTAACCTTCGCCATACTAGTGGGCATTCTAATGAGTGCCTGCTCGATGGTTTCTCAGCAGCCAAGTGGTGCGAGCGTGTCTATCGATCAAGACACCGATCTAGCACTACCACTGCCAGCTGAACTGGGATACTCATTAACAGCCAGTCAGTTGATTAGCGCTACGTGGGAAAATGATACACAGCAGCTTCCGGTTCAAGTCGAAGTCACACCAGGTAAAGTGGTTTTGGCGGGGTTCTCCTCTTGGGGTACTCGCATTCTATCGCTGCAATACCAGAATCAAGTAATTGATACGCAGGTTTTGTCTGGGCTTGGCGCAACTTTGCCACAACCTGAACAGGTGCTATTTAATTTAATGCTTACCTTATGGCCGGCTGAAGCATGGGCTCAGCCTTTACAAAGCATAGGTTGGCACCTAGTCGATACCGACAAAACAAGAACCGTATTTGATGAAAACCAACAGGCAATCATTCAAATTGATTACCAAACAGATCCTGGTACACACAAAACGGCAGGCGACATTGTTTTCAAACATTTGACCCTGGGCTACAACATCACCATACAAACGTTGAACTCAACGATTGTCGACAATCCAAGTAAGAGTTGAACACTATGCCTATTTACATCCAAGACTGTGGTTTCCACTCAGCGCTAGGCTCAGAGATTGCCGATATTCATGGCTGTCTAAAAGACGAGCGTGAATCAAATATGGTCGAAGTGCACGATATGCTGAACGATGGTAAACACACTGTCGTTGGTCAGATCGCGGGTGAACTACCACCGATTCCTTCAGATCTTACGCAATACGCCACTCGCAACAATCAACTGGCGCTGTCGGCTCTTCACCAAATTGAAGATTCTATCGAGCAAGCCAAATCTCAGTTTGGCGCAGATAGAATTGCTGTTGTTATTGGCACCAGCACATCTGGGATCTCCGATGGTGAAGCAGTCTTCAAACAAAAATTGGCAAACGGCGAGTTTCCAGCAGATTACCATTACTCAAAACAAGAGCTTGGTGATACCTCAGAGTTCGTTAGCCAGTATTGCGCATTAACGGGGCCAAACTACGTCATATCTACGGCTTGCTCATCCAGTGGCCGCGTATTTCTGACCGCCCAGCGCTTATTAGATTCAGGTATGGCTGATGCCGTGTTAGTGGGTGGTGTGGATACATTGTGTAAGCTGACACTCAATGGTTTCCACGGTCTTGAAGCACTCTCAACAACACATTGTAAGCCATTTAGTGCAACCCGAGAAGGTATCAACATAGGAGAAGCAGCGGCATTTATGTTGCTCAGCAAAACAAAGTTAGCCGGTGTTAATGCAGCACAAGACACGTCAAACATTGCCTTATTGGGCTGTGGGGACAGCTCTGATGCACACCACATTTCAGCGCCTCACCCTGAAGGCAATGGTGCTGAACAAGCAATGAAAAAAGCGTTACATTCTGCACAGTTAAACGCAGAAGACATTGGTTATATCAATGCACATGGTACAGCAACGCCACTCAATGACTCGATGGAAAGTAAAGCCATTCATCGTATTTTTGCAAACAAGGTTCCCGTCAGTTCTACCAAACCGCTGACCGGGCATACTCTAGGCGCAGCAAGTGCGATTGAGGCTGCAATTGCGTGGCATATTTTGAAATATGACTTACCGCTTCCCTTACAAAAATGTCAGGATAAAGCTGAAGATATTGAGATTGATTTGGTAAACTGTTCACAGAAACTTAAAGCAAAGAACATCTTAAGCAACTCGTTTGCTTTTGGTGGCAACAACATTAGCCTGATTTTTGGTGTAGTAAATGACTGATATCCCTTCTGTAGACCAACTTCTCCCTCACGATGATCCGATGATATTAATCGATCGTGCTATCAGCGTAGAGGCGTTGTCGATCCACTGTCAGGTCGATATTGGTGACCATAATCTGTTCTTTGACGCCGAATCTCAAACGGTACCAGCATATGTTGGAATCGAGTTTATGGCGCAGTCTGTAGCGGCATGGTCTGGATATCACGCACTTAAAAACGGCACCTCGCCCCCAATCGGATTCTTACTCGGCTCTCGTCGCTATAAATCACTGTGTGATGAGTTTACTCAAGGTCAGACCCTTGATATCTACGCCGAACAGATGATGGAAGACAGCGGTATGGCTGTGTTTACCGCAAGAGTCGAAGACCGAGGTGAGTTAGTGGCTCAATGCCAACTCAACGTCTACGTGCCGACCGAACAAAAATTACAAGAAATGAAAACTAGGAGCCCATCATGAGCCGTCAGGTTTTAGTCACTGGTGCCAGTAAAGGTATTGGTAAAGCGATCGCTATTCAACTCGCGAAAGACGGGTTTGAAATCGCCGTTCATTACATGGGTGACAAGCAAGGTGCTGAAGAGACGCTAAAGTCGATCACCGAACTGGGTGGCGCTGGACGTCTTATTCAATTTGATATCAGCAAACGAAGCGAGTGTCGCGAAAAGCTTGAGTCTGATATCGCTGAACATGGTGCTTACTATGGTGTAGTGAACAACGCGGGCATTACTCGTGACACTGCATTCCCCGCGATGACGGAAGAAGAGTGGGATGGTGTGATCCATACCAACCTAGATAGCTTCTACAACGTACTTCACCCTTGTGTAATGCCTATGGTTCAAAAGCGTAAAGGTGGCCGTATCGTCACTCTAGCGTCGGTATCCGGCATTATGGGTAACCGTGGTCAAACTAACTATGCTGCAGCAAAAGCGGGGGTGATTGGCGCAACTAAGTCTCTTGCTCTAGAACTCGCAAAACGCAAGATCACGGTAAACTGTGTCGCTCCTGGCTTAATTGACACAGGTATGGTTGACGAGCACGTGAAAGATCATGCACTTCCTCAAGTACCACTGCGCCGTATGGGTGAGCCGGAAGAAGTAGCCGGCCTAGTCAGCTACCTAATGTCTGATATTGCAGGCTACGTAACTCGCCAAGTGATTTCAGTAAATGGAGGCTTAGTATGACCCGCCGCGTTGTTGTAACTGGAATGTCTGGTGTTACTGCTTTTGGTAACGACTGGCAACAGATAGAGCCTAAGCTAAAGGCCTGTGAAAATGCGACTCAATATATGCCAAGCTTCGAGCAATATGATGGTCTCAACACAAAACTTGCCGCGCCTATTGATGACTTTCAACTGCCAAAACACTATAAGCGTAAGCAAGTGCGTGGCATGGGTCGTGTATCGCGCCTAGCCACCGTTGCGACAGAAAATGCTTTAGGACAAGCTGGCTTAATTGGTCACGATGTATTAACCAATGGCGAAACCGGAATCGCTTACGGTTCTTCAACCGGCAGTACCGACGCCGTTGGTGCGTTTGGCGTGATGCTGAACGAGAAATCGACACGAGCGATCACGGCGACAACCTACGTACAAATGATGCCACACACTGCTGCGGTAAACGTAGGTCTGTTCTTTGGACTGCGCGGCCGCGTGATTCCCACCAGCAGTGCATGCACTTCAGGAAGCCAAGCTATTGGTTACGCCTATGAAGCAATTAAGCACGGCTACCAAACCGTGATGGTTGCCGGTGGTGGTGAAGAACTATGTCCAACTGAGTCTGCCGTTTTCGATACCCTTTTTGCTACCAGTTTAAAAAACGACACGCCCAAAAAATCCCCTAGCCCATACGACAGCGAGCGCGATGGCTTGGTTATCGGTGAAGGTGCCGGTACGCTTATTCTCGAAGAGTACGAACATGCAATCGCTCGTGGTGCAAAAATCTACGCTGAGATCATCGGTTTTGCCAGCAACTGCGATGCAGCCCATGTGACCCAACCTCAAATGGAAACCATGCAAATCTGTATGGAGAAAGCACTAAGAGATGCACAGCTTCCTGCTGAGAAAATTGGCTATGTTTCTGCGCACGGAACGGCGACTGAAAAAGGTGATATTGCAGAGAGTAACGCGACAGCGAATATCTTTGGTGAAGTACCAATCAGCTCTCTTAAGAGTTACTTTGGCCATACGCTTGGTGCATGTGGTGCAATTGAAGCGTGGCTCAGCCTAGAGATGATGCATAGCGGTTGGTTCAGCCCAACCCTAAACCTTAAGAATGTCGATGAACAGTGCGGCAAGCTCGATTACATCACGGGCTCAGGTCGCGAATTGGATGTTGAATACTTGATGAGCAACAACTTTGCTTTTGGTGGAATCAACACCTCTATCATCTTCAAAAAAGTCTAAGCTTAGCTACATAAAACGCTAAGTAAATAAAAAGGGCCAGTAACCAAGTTACTGACCCTTTTTTGATTCTATCAATCGCTCAAATTAAGCGTTAGCTTCACGCTCAGCGATGAACTCAAGAGCCATCTTGATACGAGCGATTACGCGCTCTTTACCAACAAGCTCCATCACTGCATCAACAGAAGGAGACTGACCGCCGCCTGTTACTGCTACGCGAAGTGGCATACCGATTTTACCCATGCCGATCTCTAGCTCTTCACATACTGCTGCGATAACACCGTCTTTGATGTTTGCAGTCGTGAAATCTTCAAGCGCTTCAACCTTAGCAAGCGCAAGCTCTAGTGGGCCTTTAGCAACACCACGTAGGTGCTTCTTCGCTGCGCCAGCTTCAAACTCAGAGAAATCTTCGTAGAAGTAACGAGATTGCTCAGCAAGTTCGATAAGCGTGTTACAACGCTCGCCAACTAGCTTGATCACTTCAGTGATAGCTGGACCGTTTGTTGTATCGATCTTCTGTGCGTCTAGGTGCCATTGCAGGTATTTTGCAACGTACTCAGGCTCAGATGTCTTGATGTAGTGGTTGTTCAACCAAAGTAGCTTATCAGTGTTGAATGCAGAAGCAGACTTGCTGATAGCGTTCAGGCTGAAGAATTCAATCATCTCTTCTTGAGAGAAGATCTCTTGGTCACCGTGAGACCAGCCTAAACGAACTAGATAGTTGTTTAATGCATTTGGTAGGTAACCTTCATCGCGGTATTGCATTACAGAAACAGCACCGTGACGCTTAGAAAGTTTCGCACCGTCATCACCAAGAATCATTGCACAGTGAGCGAACGTTGGAACTGGCGCGCCTAGTGCTTCATAGATGTTGATTTGACGAGGTGTGTTGTTGATGTGGTCTTCACCACGAACAACGTGTGTGATACCCATGTCCCAGTCATCCACTACTACTACGAAGTTGTAAGTTGGTGCACCGTCTGTACGACGAATGATCAGGTCATCAAGTTGGCTGTTTGCGATTTCAATGCGACCACGGATTTGGTCATCAAATACTACGCTGCCTTCTTTAGGGTTACGGAAACGGATAACGCACGCATCGCCTTCTTTTGCTGCTTCGTTTGCTGCAACAATTTTAGGGTGGTTAGCATCGTAGCGAGCCATTTCTTTGTTTTCTTCTTGCTCTGCACGAATTTCATCAAGCAGCTCTTTAGACGCGTAGCATTTGAATGCTTTGTCTTCAGCAAGTAGCTTATCAACCATTTCGTTGTAACGGTCAAAACGCTTAGATTGGTAGTAAGGACCTTCATCCCATTCCATACCCATCCATTGCATGCCTTCTAGAATTGCATCAACCGCTTCTTGAGAGTTACGCTCAAGGTCTGTGTCTTCGATACGTAGAACGAATTCACCGCCTTGGTTTTTAGCGAATAGCCAAGAGTAAAGTGCAGTACGTGCACCACCAACGTGAAGATAGCCAGTTGGGCTAGGAGCAAAACGAGTTTTAACCGTCATTTAAATACCTTGATTATGTAGGTGATTCTTTTAGTGCTCGCCATTACAAAGCCTGTAACAGAAAAATATCACTAAATTTTGGGCGCTATTTTATCACCACCGCTTAAATCTACAATCAGTAGTGAATGATTAATGCGCTGTTGTTGTACGAAAGCCGTTATTGAAAGGCCAATTACGCCCTTAAAGTCGTAAATAGATAGTCTTAGCAAGTAGATTATAGCCGCACATTCTTAATTTCCCTCTTCCATTCCAAACTGAAACCACCAGCTAGCACTCCACCAAGATCAAATTCTTGAATTTATGTTTGACCTTACCCTTACGGGAAGGTTTATGTTAGGCGTAGATGAGAATTGGAGTATCGATATGAACTACTACACAACGGCGCTCAACGGCCTAAATTGCATGGGTTGCGCGAAGAAAGTTCGCACACTGTTTAGCGATCTCGACAGCACGATGATTAATGACATATCGCCGACCTACATCGATATTTCGACTCCATTTAGTTACATTCAGCTCAACGAACAGTTAGCAACGCTTGGCTATTCTATGGGTAATCAGCTGCACCTTTCGCTATCCGGTCTGAGTTGCGGCAAGTGTGTGAGCAAACTGACTAAAGCGCTTGAACAAACTGAGCAAGCCTTAAACCTAGAAGTCAGCAAACAGGAATTATCACTGGTTACTCTGCTTTCTGAGTCTGAGGTGATTAAGCTGGTCGAAAGCCTGGGTTACCACGCAGCTCCCTACTCAGAAACGAATGACCTTTCATCGAGTTCAGATTTAGAAGACGAACAAGCAGATAAAAAGAGTGAAGATAAAACCGCAGCTAGCCAATATACCTATCACCTTGTTCTTGAGGGGATGACTTGTGCGAGTTGTGTCTCTTCGGTAGAGAAAGCACTGAAAAAGAATGAGTTTGTCGACCAAGCTCAGATCAACCTTGCCGAACAAACTGCCTTGGTTTTCACCTCCAAAACACGTGATCTCATTGAAAACAAGCTCATCGAATCAGTCAAAGCTGCGGGGTATGGCGCCGAGTTTGTTGATGATGCGGCAACACAACAACAAAAACAGCAAGAGCAACAACTTCGCACTCAACAGGCCTTCCTAAAAAATTCAGTGAGTGCGCTACTGCTTGGGGCACCGCTAATGGCATGGGGCGTGTTCGGCGGCAGCATGACCATTGCCACATTTAACGATCAACTGGCTTGGGGCTTGGTTGGTGTCGTTTGTTTGATACTGCTTGCTACCTCAGGTCGTAGCTTCTTCACGAATGCTTGGCAGTCTCTCATGTATAAGCGCGCGACCATGGATACCTTAGTCGCTCTAGGTACAGGCGCAGCATGGTTCTATTCAATGTTGGTTGTGCTGATTCCATCATGGTTTCCAGAACCATCTCGCCATGTCTACTTTGAGGCGAGCGCGATGATCATTGGCCTTATTTCTTTGGGTCACTACATCGAGGCCAAAGCCAAAGCTCGCACTACAAAATCGCTACAGGCACTGATTAATTTACAGCCTCAAAAAGCGATGGTTATCGTCGATGGCAAAGAGCAAATCATTGCTGTAGAAGCTATCCAAGTGGGTATGCAGATACGTGTCAAACCGGGTGAGAAAGTACCGGTTGATGGAGTTGTGGTATCAGGTGAGTCTTACATCGATGAATCCATGCTAACTGGTGAGCCGCTTCCCAACGTAAAATCAGTTAATGATGGCGTTTCTGCAGGAACCATTAATGGTGACGGCAGCTTAATTATTGAAGCGACAGGAATTGGCTCAAGCACTATGTTGGCTCGCATTATCCAGATGGTTCGCCAAGCACAAAGCAGTAAACCTGCAATTGCCAAGCTTGCCGACTCTATCTCTGCTGTTTTCGTTCCTGTTGTAGTCGCGATCGCTGCCATTGCCGCCTTAGTTTGGTTTTTTGTTGGCCCACAACCAAGTGCAAGCTACATGCTTGTCGTATCGACGACCGTGCTGATCATCGCTTGCCCATGTGCATTAGGTCTCGCGACCCCACTCTCTATTACTGTCGGTGTCGGTAAAGCGGCTGAGTTTGGCGTTCTAATCAAAGACGCCGATGTATTGCAATCAGCTAGCAAAATCGATGCTGTTGTGTTTGATAAAACAGGCACATTGACCCAAGGAAAACCAACCGTTCAACAGGCCTTTTACCCTAATCTAACGGAACGGGAATTACTGGCTTACGCTTATTCAGTGGAAGTAGGATCTGAGCACCCACTCGCCAAAGCCGTTTGTCAGTATGCCGAAAACCTAGAAGTTTCAGCACTCCCACACAGCGACTTTGAAAACCGCCGAGGCCTTGGAGTACAAGCCAACATTAACGGAAAACACGTCCAAGTCGGCTCTCTTAAATACCTAACCCAACTTGGTATTGATACTCAAATAGGCCGTGACTTTATCGAACTTTGCCGTACACAAGCATGGACGCCTATTTTCATTGCGATTGACCAAAAACTGGAAGGCATATTGGGCATTTCAGACGCGTTAAAAATAGATAGCAAACAGGCGATAGCTCAACTAAAATCCGCCGGAATTCACACTGTGCTATTAACGGGCGACAACGACTCTGTAGCTCAAGCGATAGGTAAAAACGTCGGTATCGACGAAGTGATTTCAGAAGTGCTTCCAGAGCAGAAAGCTCAACACATTGTTCAGCTGCAACAGCAATATAAGAGTGTTGCTATGGTCGGAGACGGTATTAACGACGCGCCTGCACTTGCTCAAGCAGATATAGGCATAGCAATGGGCAGTGGCAGTGATGTCGCGATTGAAAGTGCGCAAATGACGCTACTCAACTCATCGCCACTGTCTGTCAGTAACGCGATCGAGCTATCTCAAGCGACCGTGAGAAATATGAAGCAAAACCTATTTGGTGCCTTCATCTACAACTCGCTTGGTATTCCTATCGCGGCCGGTGTGCTTTACCCATTTTTCGGATTTCTGCTTAGCCCAGTAGTTGCAGGTGCAGCAATGGCGATGTCGTCAATTACTGTGGTAAGCAACGCCAACAGGCTGAGATTGTTCAAACCCACTCATTCTAATATCAATAATAACCATATTCATGAGGTTAACCATGATTCGTAAAGTTATGACTCTTACTGCACTCGCTGCAATTTCAGGACAAGCTTTAGCTACTGATGTTCTAAACCACAAATCTCCATACTGCGGCTGCTGCACAGAATGGACAGAACATATGCGAGATGCTGGGTTCGATGTTACTGAGAAGCTCCACGATGATATGAACCCAATCAAGCAGAAGCTAGGGGTAACACAGGAGTTAGCCTCTTGCCACACTGCAGAGATCGACGGTTACGTATTTGAAGGACACATTCCAGCAGATGACATTAAAGCCTTTCTAGAAAACCCACCACGTAATGCGATTGGTTTAGCGGTTCCGGGTATGCCAATGGGTTCGCCAGGCATGGAGTATGGCGATAAGAAAGACGAGTATTCTGTGTATGCGTTTAATGAAAAAGATCAGGTGTTTGAATACCGTCACTACAACGGGAAATAGAACCTAAACAGACCAACACACAGCAATAAAAAGAAGTCATAAAAATAGAGCCTAGCATTCAGTAATCCCAAGACTGTGGTTTACTTGCTAGGCTCTTTGCTTTTGGACAGTAAAGCAAATCTTGTCGCGGCACCAACCGGGCTGTTAGTACCGCTATGTTCCCTTCGCTAATTAGCTAAGAAGTTATTCAACAACAAAGCTATTTAACAAAGAAGTTCACTCGGCTAATAATCTAAGCAACCAAGCGAATCAGCTTAGAAGCCGTAAGAAGCACCGAATACGAATGCGTTGTTCTGCTTAGAATCGCCGTTTGCGAAATCTACACCGTTAGCTTGGCTACGGAACTCAAAGTAAGGTTGAACGCCTTGACGAGTCCATGTTGCACGTAACTCGTGGTCCATCGCTTCAGCATCAATCATGTATACGTTGTTGTAGCTAAGCGCTAGGTCAGCATTCACTGTGTAAGCAATGCGGTTATCCATGCGGTAGTCTGTGTCAGCATTAGCTGAAGTATCATCGATGTGTGCACGAGTACGGTTACTAATAGAGATGCCGTTGTCGAAGTTGTAACCGATCTTAACTAGTGGACGGAACTGAATGCTTTCGCCTGCAGAGAATAGGTGTTGGTAACCCGCAGCAACCCATAGGTTGTCAGTGATGTTGAAAGATTGCTCACCACCTACAGTGATGCCTGGAGTAGTATTACCTGCACCGCCATTTTCAGATTCAAGTTTGCCCAGTTGGATACCATCAAACTCAGAATAAACCGTGAAGCCGCCTAGAGAGTTGTCAAACGTGTGACCAGCTTCTAGCGTAGAAGTCATGTCAGAACCGTGGATACGGCCATCGTCATGAATTTGGATGTTACCCGTTACGTAAGAAGAACCAGCAAAAGCACTAGAAGCGAAAGCAAGAGAAAGAGCACTTAGAGCGATAATTTTTTTCATAGTAAACTGCCTTAGTTTAATTTTTTCAGCGGCACATCTTCGGTACATCATTCACCTTCACCGCTTGAGTAGTTGGTAGCCTCCCTGGCATGAAATCTATGTTGCTCGAATTAATTCGCGTTTAAAAATAAAAGGGACAGCAGAGTGATCCCTCTCACTATCAAAAAAAGACAAGTTATTTAAAACTTTAAAATCAACAACTTAAAAACATAAAGATTGATAAAAAACTTAAGATGGAAAAATATACAGATCGGGATCACGTTATTTCACGAAGAAAAATTAGATCTAGATAGTTGAATCACATCTGATTTAGAGTTTTTTACAGGGGGCTTATTTTTTGAAGAGAATAATGAGAAGCGCGTCACTTTTGGGATTAAAGTCACCTTATGTGCATTGTTGACCATATAAACAAAGACGGTTTCTATAGTTTCTGTTTAAGAGAAAGACTTAACTCGCCTTAAACAAAAAGAGCTCCCACTTTTTACCTTGAGTAAGATAATAACGAGGGAGCTCTTCTATTAATGTTGCTTATCAATTATTTAACTGAGGTCACTCGACTTACTTTCTCGCCACTTTCAGAGATAGAGCGGATGTAAGTTTCACCTGAAACCGAAGGACGTTGTTGCTCATCGTACGTTAACCAGTTTTCACCATCAGCAGAGTATTGCAGCTCTACGCCTGGGAATTGAACGTTCATCGCTAGCTTGCCATCAACAACCTGAGCGCCCGGTACTGGTAGGCGATAATCAATGCCCGCTTTCTCAAGCTTAGCCAGTTCACGTTGACCAACAATATTCGCGAAGCGATTAAAGTCGCTGTTCAACGCTTGCTTATTCACTAAGTTAGTTTCTTGAGAGTATTCAACACCAACCTTGTAGTCGTTTTCCCAATCTGCTCGGTGCCATGCGCGCTCTGCTGCTGCCAATACGCGAGGGAACACCATGTATTCATACTGCTCGTCGGTACGTACTGTTTCAGACCAAAGCTGAGCTGACAAACCGTAGAAAGGTTTCGCTTCAATCTCGCCTTTACCACTGAAGCCATTGCCATCACGGTCTAATGATGTTTCTGCGTTTTGTGGCATGTTTTCTGGTGCGAAGCCAAACATCTTACGAGTATCGGTTGCACGTGTTGCCCAGTAGTAACCACGCTCAGCTGCATCAACTTCGTATGGCATATCCATGTATACGTAGTCTGGGTTAGAGACAATCACGTCATACCCTTTTGCTGACCAATCGTATACTGATGAAGTTCCGCCCCAGTAAAGAACGTCCCAGAAGTTCACGCGTGTACTTTCGGTCGCAAATGCTTCCTCGCCTTCGCTGTATTTCAGACCATCTTGCCATGCTTGGAAGTGGGGAATACCCTTCTCAGCAACAATCTTAGAAACCTGTTCTGCGAAGTGGCTTGGTAGATGACCGAAATCGCTTACAGTACCATCAGCGATCAATGACTGACATTGTGGTGATTGTTGGAACGGCTTATCTTGCTTAGACAAATCGATGTTGCCTTTCCAAGCCACTTTATCTTCTGCATTAATATCTTGTAAGCCTGCGCCTAACTTGATGTTTTTCGCTTCATCGCCGCCGAAGTGCCAAGTCGTTAGCGGTACGCCCGCTTCTTGGTGCATTGCCGCCACTTCAGAGATTACTTTATCGACGAAGTGAGTTGATGACTCCATACATGGGTTAATGAAGCTTTGCTTATCGTAGAACTGAACCGTGGTTACATTCGATGTATCTTGCGGATCCATCAAGCGGTATTCGTTCGCTTCTGCTTCTTTGCCTTCCGCCATGAGACGAGTGTAACGCGCTTCCATTGATACCACAGCTGAACGAGCGTGTGCTGGCATATCAATTTCAGGGATAACTTCGATGCTGCGCGCTTTAGCGTAGCTTAGGATCTCGACGTAATCCGCTTTACTAAAGAAACCAGAGCCAAAGTTGTCTGTTGTTGGACCAGAACCTAGCTGAGGCAGTAAGCAGCTTTGTTCATCCAAATCAAAACAACGATTAGACCCTACATCCGTTAGCTCTGGTAAACCTGGAATTTCTAAACGCCAACCTTCATCATCCGTTAGGTGAAGGTGCAGTTTATTCATCTTGTATGCCGCCATTTGATCTAGCGTTGCTAGGATGGCATCTTTTGAGTGGAAGTTTCGAGCAACGTCCACCATCACACCACGATAATCAAAGCGCGGCGCATCTTTAATTGACAGTTGTGGTAATGATTCAGCATTCTGACTATCTATTAGGCCAAAAATAGACTGAACTGCGTAGAAAGCACCCGTTTTATCAAACGCTTTAATTGCAATCCCCTCTTCCGAGATGCTTAGTTCATAAGCGCCAGATTTCGCTAAATCACCCGTAAACTGAGTAGGAACAACAGCGACACTCACAGGTAGGTCGCCACTCACATCTACGTTTACCACATCTGCACGTTCTTCAATTGCTGCGAATTGCTCAGCGTCGAATGCGTCCTTAGGTAGGGCAATACCACCAGCAATGCTAACTGAACCTTCACCGGCTTCTACCGACATTGGCGTTGGTAGTAAAGTAGTTGATACGTCTTGCGTTGCTAGATCAGCATTCTTTTCAAAACGCGTCACCGCTGTCGCCATTACGTTATTATCATCAGGCGTACGCTTAAGGTTATTACCCTCTAGACCAGTTACGAACGATGCAACATCTTCTGTATTCAATGATGCAATCATCTTAGGTTCTGCGTTTGGCGCCGTCACGAATGCACCTGGCATAAAGTCAGTTTCAAACAGTTGCCAGTATTCACTCGTTAACGGAAGAACCACTTCTTCACCAGCCGCAAAGCCGTCAAATTTTTCAGTAGGTTCTAGCTTGTGAAGGTCACCAGTAACGCGAGTGATCTTAAATTGCTCATTATCAACATCTAAAATAAGACGAATACTGTGGAAGTAGATGCTCCAATCTTTAGAGTCAATCGCTTCACCGTCATTGGTTAGCGTCATGTTCACTTTATTACATGACGCCCATTCAGCACCTAGGTCCTGACAAGCCAAGCCTTCATTCGCACCATGATTAGTTAGAATTTCGTACTGAACATCAAGATTATCAGCCAGTGCATTCACTACTTTTTGTTCTGGTGCTTGCGTTACTGCACAACCTGTTAGGCCAGCCAATACCGCTACAGATAGTAAGTTTCTCTTCAACATCGTATTCACCCATAAATTAAAAATTGAGCAAGAAGCAAAATGGAGCGCTTCGAAAGTTAGATAAACTATATGGGCTTATTTTTTACCGTGAATTAAATCGAGCTAATAAAGTGATCGGCTTCAAATCTCAAAAATATTGATAAATTTAATTTAAATAAAATCATCAAGTTACAAGCAACGGCACTTCCGTCATTTTAATTTTGACGTAAAATTTGAGAAATGAATCACAATCTTTTTTACCGATTTCATAAAATCGTGTCATTGGTAGTCAGAAAGGATTTAGAGTTTCAGCGTATTATTATACTTTTCGTACAAACAACGTGACATTGTTCTCAAAAAAAACCGTTAAAAAACACCGTCAAAATCGATTTTAACGAGTTTAATACTTCCTTAAGGAGCTCCCTTTGCGTCCACTCTGGTACATGGTTTTATTCGTTCTCGCTTTTTCAGCTAGGCAAGCGGTCGCCGAGCCCCTTTATTGGCAAGCACAAAAGGATGATCTGACACTCACTATCTTAGGTTCAGTGCACGTTGGAGACGAGAGTATGTACCCCCTTCCTTCGGCGATCACCGACGCGCTAAAAAACAGTGATGGCTTAATTATCGAAACGGATATCAGGAAATCCGAAGGTGTCGTATACCCGGCTACAACCGTCACCACTGCCGATGTGCTCAGCACAGAACAAAAGCAGTTACTAACAAGCATTTCAAAATCTTTGGGTATGCCGACTCAGCAACTATTGAGCTCTCCACCTTGGGCGACATCTCTATCGATACAAATGCAGCAATTAAAGAATCATGGCTATGGCTCGGCGGGCGGTGTAGACGCAACATTAGCCTATAAGGCAACCATCCAAGACGTTCCGGTGATCAGCTTAGAGCCACTGCAATTTCAAATAGACCTGATGACAAAACAAAAGGACGACGGTAAGGAATGGTTAGTCAGTAGCCTAGAAGAATTTGACCAAACGGACCGTGTTGTACATTGCCTCATTGAAAGCTGGAAAGCAGGCGATGAGTCCAAACTTGAGGATTTTGCGGAATTATCTGAAATGCCAACCGATCTTGAAAAAGCATTCCTAACGGATCGCAACGTAGACTGGGCAAACAAACTGTCTGCCAATGACTGGAAACTCGATACGAAAGGACACTACTTGTTAGTCGTCGGTACTTTACACCTGATAGGAGAAGGCAACCTGTTAGAACTGTTAGAAAAGAAAGGCTTTACAGTTAATCAACAATCACAGAGCAAACAAGCACAGTGTCAGTTTGAGGTTAACGAAGACAGCTAGTTGGTTAATTAGGGCATGACCTTTTCATTATAAAAGCATTTCCTTAATAACAGAATCTTTACATTTAATAGCACCATTGCAGTGCTATTATCTTTCGCTCTTTTTACCTATGGCGTTGTTCTAATGAAACCAGTACTTTTTGCTTTCCCTTTAGCCCTCACGATGCTGATGCCCTCAATAGCCTCAGCCAAAGAAACATGCACCATCGAACAGTTTCAGGCGATAGACATACAACCGGATACCAAAGGCGGTGTATTAGATAAAGAAAGCGGACAGTTTTTGATTACAGAGAAACCACCGATGCGCTGCGCCAATATTACGTTCACAACATCTACAACACGAAACCGTATCGCAAGCCAAATGAACAACAATTTTGAAGCAAACTTTTACGACAACCAAACGGGAAGCTCTCACTCGGTGACGTTTGATGAAGATGAAATAAAGGCAGGTTACATTCGAATAGGCCCGAATAAGCCAGCGGAAGCGTATGTTTGTTTTGTTACCTCGGAAACACCGATAAAAGATATTACGTGCGATGTGAATTGATCATTGAGTTGCTTGAAGAAAAAACAGGGCTAAGGGAAAGGTCCGTTTTCCGCATAGCCCTATTTTGCTGCTTACTCGGTTATTTAAAGTATGTCAGTGCTCGCTTCAGAGTATCGAACAATGATTGGGTTTTGCATCGCATTAGGGTCACCAGGCGACCACATACCACGTTTCATTCCTTTAACGATTAAATGGATCACTGCCGCATCTATCGCAGACATTACGGCAATATTCACTGGTTCATTTTGGCTGTAGCCCATCTCTACTTCTAACAACTCTTTGTAGTCAACAAAGCGAAATGCACCGAAGCCGATTTCATGGGAGGAAATGGTTTTAGTCGTAGTCACACTCAACAGAACTTGCCCTGTTCTTACATCAACGGCTCTTAAGTTAACTGTCACTTGATCGGTTCTATACTGCCCTGAGCCACCAATGCCAAGATACTTCGCACCAGCCCCACCTGTAACAATATTAGAGTCATAAGCAACAATACCGCCTTCAATAACGATATTCGCAGAGCTCAACGATGTTAAGTCGGCTCCGTGATTGTTCACTACCTTGTCTTTTTTCTGAGCAGCACGAATGATCTTACGTTCCGTCAACAAGTTCTGGAGCCCTTCACGCTCTAGAGGAACAAACCACTGGGAATCTATCAATGCCGTGGTCAGTAAAGACGTTCCACCCTGTGGTACCGCTGTCGAAAAGTTACTGTTTGGCTGAGGTTTATACTGTCCCGTTTGATCTCTAAAATCATAAACCGAAACAAGTATTTTACCGCGAGGCTGAGGTAATGAGATCAGGTCCGTATAAGTCGATCCTCTCGGCATCAACTTTGGCGTTTCAGAAGTCTCTGGAATTTGCATAGAGTAAGTGCACCCTCCCAACACAAAGGTCAAGAAGACGATAATGATCGATTTCATAACACAATCCTTGTGATTAGAGGTCGGGGTTTAATCCAGAGACACTGATTTCTGTCGATTCCCCAGTCTCTTTATCGACGATTTGAACCAACAAAGTCCCGGAATCATCCACAATATTCAGGAAAAAATCATCAGTTTCCAACTGCCCCGTGTTTCCATTACCCACGTCAGCAAGCAACTGGCTTATCAAACGAGACTCTAAACTAGACGCTAAACGATCTAAGGCTGATTCTTGCTCATCAAAGATATCCCTTGCACTTGGGTCTTCATAATCATTGATAGCATTAGCGTGATTAAAAAGGTGAGAACTGTTTAAAGCGTTTCCGCCAAAACTTGGATTTACGGGCGTATAAACTAATTCGCTTGAGTAAACCGAAGGCGAAACTATCAGCGCAATGAGCGCGGCCTTTCTGAAAAATATCGACATCCTTGGCTCCTTAAAATTCATCATGGTCTAGATCGTAAGTGTCCTGAAAGATCCGTTCCGCTTGCCATCGGATGATGTAATTCCCAACCACTCGTGTTGCATCGGCAGCGCGTTCTTTCGCTTGTCTACGACCAGGGGACAACGCCGTACGGAAGATCGGTTTTCTAGAGTGTTGAACCTCTATGATGCTTCCTGATAACGCCGTTGGCCTTTCTTTTACCGTCAAATTTTCCTTAAGGTCGGGATAACTATCATTGAGCGATTGCGAGAAGAAAAAATAGAAATCCTCTCCCAACCGCGTAATGGTTCTGTCCACAATAATTCCATCGACTTCACTGAAGTCATTGAATTTTTCCTTAAGATTATTTGTCGAGTCCTCAAGTTTTTGTCCATTTTCTAAAGGAGCAGCATTTTCAAGACCATGACTCTTTTCTTCTGCATGAAGAGCAAAGGAAAGCAGAGTTATTGTAAGCAGCTTGATTTTCATATGTGCTCCCATTCAAAGTCTATTTACAAAATGAGAATGTGATTCGTTGAAACTGAATAAAGCGTAATTCATGCTTACAGTGGCATATATAAACTTTCGAATTAATTACTGAAGGGAATTGATTAACTAAGGTTAGTAGGATTCGGTCAAATACTAATTAAATTTCATATGAACAACTAAATATTTTCAACTTTAAGTTTATAGCTATTCGTAAATTCAAGGCCTAGGATTTCGATAAAACAAAGGTTCACTCATTCCCTACGCAGTTTATTTTCGTAGGGATCATAATCACGAACACTTTAAGGTAAAGATGATGGTAATTGGGAAAGCATCACTTATCAGCTTAACTTGTTTATATTTTTTATCAGGAGGTTTTAATAATGCTATCGCGTCAGATATAGAAGGGGATTTTTTACATAATGTTAATCAAGATATAGTCAATGATTATAATTATTTAGAAAGCTTCTCTTCTGGAGATTTAGATAATTATTCAGAATTAAATATATCTAATGCTACTGATTCAATAGCAATAATAAAGCAACGCAGTCCTGGTATTACCGCGAACAACAGAGCGAAGATAACGCAAAGCGGAAGTTCTAACTCCGCATACATTGGTCAAACAGGGCGCAATAATACCGCCTTAATAGACCAGAATGGTTCAAATAACGATGCCGCAATTGGGCAACTCGGAGTAAATTCTGAAGCGCTTATTTCCCAAGACGGGAATAACAATTTAGCAGTTATCGGACAAGCTAACTTCTCAAGACAGAGTAGTCAGCTGAGCATTGACCAAAAAGGCAATGGCAATACTGCTTATTTGGTTGGTTCTGGAAGAAGTAATTTAGGAATTTCTCAAGACGGCAACGACTTTGCTTTAGTGAAAGCGTCTAGCTCAATGAGAATTCACATCAATCAAGCCAATTAGCGCGCAGTATGGAAGCTTGATTCAAGTTGCTTCTCTGTGAAGCAACAACAACGTCGACATGGAAATGTATAAGGATACAACTTATGAAACTTACACAAATTGGAATGTTAGTCGGTGCCATCATTAGTTTGAATGTAGCTCACGCAGATCCGCTACCCGCTCCCTATCCAGCTTCAGCTCCTGGAACTGGAGTGATTGAAGGCACAACCGATCTTGGTATTGACGCAGCCCTTACCGCTGCAGCTGGCGGAGTAACGATCCCCTCAGCTAGTGACAACACAGCGCTTTGGCAAATGGGTAATGGTGACATGGCTAATGTAACTATTAATCAAAACACGTCAGGCACAACAGATGGTCACACAGCATTGGTCGATACGCACGCGAGTTACAAATCTGATGTAGTCGTTGAACAAAGCGGTAACCTAAATGGAGCACATGTTCAACTTAGAGGTTCGTATAACAATGCTCTAATTGACCAAAACGGACAATCTAACCAAGCACGCGTTCAAGTTGAGCAATACGGTAACTTTAACGATCTTCGTGTAACACAAATGGGTGATGACAACATTTCCGTTACCGTAGCTCTTGGAGGAGCAGACAGCAACAGAGCCGAAACGACTATATATGGCGATTCAAACCAAACATATACAGAATTCAGTAACGGTGACGTTGACTACAATAACGCTGCAATTGATATCAGCGGTGATGACAACTACGTACAGACTATTGTTAATAATAGCGTAGGTGGTGGTGATTGGAACGATGTCGACATTGATCTAATGAACAGTGACGATAATAGAGTATTCGTTCTACAAACAGGTTCTCATTCTGATGCGGTCGTTCAATTACAAAACAGTAATATGAACCAATTTACGGTTGAACAAACATCACATGATAGTGCTGTCGTATTAGGTAATGGTGCTTACGGTAATGTCGGTATTATTTACCAAAATTAATATGAGTGTCAGTGCATACATTAAAACGGCGCTAGTCGCCGTTTTATTTATTTCTTTCCATTTTAATGGATTTTCTTCTGATTTAAATTCAGTACAGTGCCTGATAAAAAATAAAAGTCTTATTCTGACCATAAATAACAGTGTGGCATCTTCATTAACGTTGAGTACGAACACCAACTCTAATTTCAACCAGAATACGAATAGTGGTATTACAACGTTGATTATTAATATAAATCAGTTTCCTGCCACTATAAAACTTCACCCAAACAAGGGGATCTGGAAAATTCATAAAGACTGTACAATCAATAAAATAAAACCATAAATCTCGGTAATTCCCTCTTTCTACTTAAGTATTATTTTACCTTCGACAATACTATTAAATTAATTTCATAGATTTGATGAATAATTATCTTTAAAAATTAGCAAAATAACAATACGTGCTTTAAACTAAAACACCTAAAGTTCAAGTAATGAGTTAAGAAAAGGAGTTCCACATGGCTAAACTGGAGGCTCATAACGCCATTTTACTTGCGGAGAACAATTTACAATCGATACTACTAAAAGAGTCTATAGAACAGAAAGTTAACCTGAACATAAAACTCATATCACCGGAAAGGCTCAGTGCTAAATCCCTAAAAAACGATGACTTAGTTCTGATTATTATTGATTTCCCGACAATGAGTAAGCAATACATTGAGAAATACCAGGAGCTCAGAGATGACGTAGCAAGTGATGTCCATGAAGTGCTACTCAATACACCAGGCGATTTCCCGCACTCTGAAATGCTTAAATGGCAGTATCTTGTCGGCATTTTTTATACGTCGGACACGCTTGAAAAGCTCGTGGCCGGCTTTAACTGCATTTTGCAAGGCGAGATGTGGATGAGTAGAAAGCTCATTTACCAGTACATTAGCTTCTACAGAGAGAGGCAGTGCGCGAAAACCAGTCCTTATTACCTCAAGCTCACCAAACGCGAGCAGCAGATCATTAAGTTACTCGGTGATGGAGCATCTAACACTCAGATAGCAGATACCCTCTATGTCAGTGAAAATACGGTCAAAGCACACCTTCACAACACGTTTAAAAAAATCAAGGTGAAGAATCGCTTACAAGCTTTGATCTGGGTTAAGAACAACGTTGCGACAAATGAGTTTGTCCAATAGACCTAACTCTCTGCCCTCAACCATAAACAGTCAATGCAGTTAGAATGTAGAAATCCCAAATACAAAAAAGCCGTAGCATTTCTGCTACGGCTTTTTCTAATGTGGTCGGTGAAGAGGGATTCGAACCCCCGACCCTCTGGTCCCAAACCAGATGCGCTACCAAGCTGCGCTATTCACCGAGATATCTAACTGGCTCATTGCCTGTCGATGGAGCGTATAATACGGGTTCTGAATTTATCCGCAAGGGCTTTTTCTCATATTTATTGCGATTTTGAATCGTTCGAACAAAAGACATACAACAACGAGCATGATGTGACGAAAAACACACAGTTACCAACAAGTATTTAACTTATGAAACAGGATTGATCCAGATCAGTGAATTGATAATGCTTGTTAATACACTAAGCCATGTCATATAACTTTGAGGTATACACATGGACTTTTGGCTAGATCTCCTATTTGGTAATGCGGTGGGACTATCTTCAATGATAGTAATCTTCGGGGCTCTGGGTCTCATGATGTTTTATGGAGGCTTCTTCATATACAAAGTTATGACTGAAAAATCTCCTCACTAGAATCGCTCTGCCTAAATCATTTACTTTTAAGTATTCTTTTACTTTATAAGTAAATGTCAAAACGCTTTGCACCGGAGCAGACTTATTGTCTTCTCCGGTTTTTTCATTTTTAAACCTAACCTCAACTTAGGTATACTTACCCTATCCTTCTCCAACTTGAGATACACACTATGTCTCATGATGATGACTTAGATCTATTCCAAGAAATGATGGGCGATGTTAAACGTATCGACCATGACACCGCTGAACACCAGAAAGTACACCGAGTCACCGAATCTCACCTTGCTAAGCGTGAAGCCGCTATGTGGCTGTCTGACGACGAGAAAGACTACTTATCATTAGACTATTCGCCAATGATCAAGCCAGACGATGTTGTTGCTTATAAAAAAGACGGTGTACAAGAAGGCGTATACAAAAAGCTGCGCCTAGGAAAATACCCTATTCAAGCCAAGCTCGACCTTCATAGGAAAACACTGAAAGACGCACGTAACGAAGTGCTTTCATTTTTGCGTCAGTGTTTAAGAATGGATGTTCGTACCGTCATCATTGTTCATGGTAAGGGTGAGCGTTCGAATCCACCTGCAATGATGAAAAGCTACGTGGCAAATTGGCTAACACAAATCAACGACGTTCAATGTGTTCATTCTGCTCAGCAATTTCATGGTGGTACGGGCGCAGTCTACGTAATGCTCAGAAAGAGTAATGAGAAAAAGCTAGAGAACAGAGAGCGCCATCAAAAACGCACCAGTTAATAGGTTGAGATAGATAAATGGACTAGTAACGATTTTGCATCAAGATCGATATTTCGTGCCTAGACTCACACCAAGTGCTAAAATTACCTCAGTTAACGAATTTCAACTCAAAGCAACTATCCAAAGGTTGCTTTTTGTTTATCTACATTTCCGTTGTGAAACGCTAAGAGAATATCATGTCACAAGAATCCCAAGCTAAACGCCTTAATAAATACATCAGTGAAACTGGTTTTTGCTCACGCCGCGAAGCCGATAAACTGATTGATGCAGGCCGAGTTACTATTAACGGTAAGATCCCTGAAATGGGTACTAAAGTCTTGCCAGGTGATGATGTTGAGATCGACAATAAGCCTGTTCGCTCAAAAGAGAAGCCGATTTACATTGCTCTCAATAAACCAACAGGTATCACCTGTACGACTGAGCGTGATATTCCTGGCAACATCGTCGACTTTATTGGCCACCACAAGCGCATTTTCCCGATTGGTCGTCTAGATAAGCCTTCTGATGGCCTTATCTTCCTAACCAATGACGGCGACATCGTAAACAAGATCCTACGTGCAGGTAACAACCACGAGAAAGAATACGTGGTGCGTGTAGATAAGCCGATTACGACGGAATTCTTGAAGCAAATGGGCGCTGGCGTTCACATTCTCGATACAGTCACTTTGCCATGTAAAGTAGAGAAAGAGACTAAGTTCTCATTCCGAATTACGCTAACACAAGGCCTTAACCGCCAAATTCGCCGTATGTGTGAAGCGCTCGGTTATGAAGTATTTAAACTGCGTCGTGTTCGTATTATGAATATCTCACTAGACGGTATTCCTAACGGCAAATGGCGCTACCTGAGCGACGAAGAGATCACTGAAATTTTAGCGATGTGTGAAGGCTCAGTAAGTACGGAAGATGCGTCAAAAATGAACGCGAAAGGTCAACGCATTCGCAAAGCGACTGACGCGAAACTTTTTGATAGCCGTGAAGAGAACCAAGCTTCAACAGCGCGCCGTAATCAAAACGAGAACCGTACACGCACCTACCGCGGTAACAATGCGGATGAATTCCGTCATGCACCTAATTCAAAGCGTGGCCGCAATTCATCGAATGGTGAAAGCGGTGGTAATACCGAGAACTGGAAATCGAACTCTCGTTCAGAGCGTTCTAATTCAGATAGAAATCGTTCGGATCGCAATCGCACAGATCGCGATAATACCGATCGTAGAAGCGGGAAGCCGGCAAACCGCAGCCAAGATTCAAACAGACCGAACAAACCTGCACCAAAGCGTGTTGGTGGTACTTTAGGTCTGAAGAAGTAGTCTGAATCAGTAAGACGAGACTCTCGATATAAAAACGCCCGCTAGATTAGTCTAGCGGGCGTTTTTGTTGGTCATTCGATAGTTTTATCATCATGACGACGACAATCTATAAACATAAATCAGCAAACTGGCCGCGAGTCAGAAATGTTAAGTCTTTTGGGTCTAATTCAATCTCTAGCCCACGCTTACCTGCACTCACACATATCGTTTCAAAATCTGTCGCACTGGAATGAACGAAGGTAGGCAGTGCTTTCTTCTGTCCAAGCGGACTAATGCCACCAACAACATAGCCCGTGGTTTTCTGAGCAATCTCAGGATCGGCCATCTCTGCTTTTTTGCCTTTCGCTGCTTTAGCGGCAAGCTTTAGATTTAGCTTCTGGTCGACAGGAATAACGGCAACCGCCAAATCTTTCGCCACACCATTCAAGCAGAACAACAGCGTTTTGAATACACGTTTGGGATCTTGACCAAGCGCTTCAACGGCTTCTAAACCATAGTTCGTATTATTCGCATCATGATGATACTGGTGCACACTATGAGCGATTTTCTTTTTCTTGACGAGATTGATTGCAGGGGTCATAACAAATCCAAACGATAGATAAACAAAAAGCGACGCCGAGGCGTCGCTTTAGTTAAATTTATCATGGTGCTAGAGTCAATCTAATTTAGCACCTATTGATACAATTACTTGTAAACCATTTGGCCTGAAGGCGCGTACTTGTTCACGTCAACCGGGCTGTTTGCTTCTAGGTACTCTTTCAGTACTTCAGCATCAACAAAACCAGTATTTACGTAACCTGGGTGATCAGACAGTTTAGGGTAACCGTCACCACCAGCAGCGTTAAAGCTTGGTACTGTGAAACGGTAAGTTTCGTCTAGACGAAGCTGTTTGCCACCGATGAATACATTCGATACTTCACCGTTCGCTACTGTCATAGAGATTCCAGCAAACTGAGCGTAAGCACCAGAATCGATTGGTTTAGTCGCTACTACATTTAGGTAATCCAGAACTTCTTTACCCGTCATGTCTGTGTAAGTCAGGATGTTTGCAAAAGGCTGTACCTTCAGTACATCTTTGTAAGTAACATTACCGGCTTCAATTGAGTCACGAACGCCACCAGAGTTCATCACAGCGAAGTCTGCTTTTGCACGCTCCATGTGAGAAGTCGCAATCAAACGACCTAGGTTGGTCTGTTGGAAACGAACGACGTTACGATCGCCTTCAAGCTTGCCATTTGTCTCAGCGATTTGAACTTCTAGCTGTGCCTGACCTTGCTCTTGGAAAGGACGTAGGAATTCAAGTAGCTCTGGGTCTTGTGCGATTTCATCTTGAATAAGAACACGTTGCTTCTTACCGTCGATCTTAACTTTCTTCTTAAGGTTAACTGGAATCAGGTCGTAGCTCACCATCTCTAGCTCGCCATTACGGAATTCGTAATCAGCACGACCTACGTACTTGCCCCACTCGTGAGCTTGAACGATGTAAGTACCGTTCTGTACGTCAGGCTTACACTCATCACCCGGCTTGAAGTTTTTCTTCGCAACGTTAGGGCCTTCCATACATACAGGCTCTTGAGAGTGACCACCAACGATCATGTCTAGATCGCCTTCGTTTAGGTAACGAGCAAGTGCGACATCACCCGGAGCATTAACACCACGTTGGCCATTTTCGTAGTGACCCATATGAGTCACAGCAAAGATTAGATCCGGTTTTTCTGTTTCTTTAAGTTCAGCGATTAGCTTCTTCGCTTCTTCTTTAGGATCACGGAAGTCGATGCCTGCGATAAATTCAGGGTTACCAATCTTTTGGGTATCTTCAGTTGTTAAACCAATAACCGCAATCTTGATTCCTTGCTTTTCGAACATCTCGTAAGCTTGGAACTTACGTTCACCTGTCGCTTTATCGTAGATGTTTGCAGATAGCATTGGGAAGTTAGCCCAGTCGATCTGCTTTTGTAATACGTCTAAAGAGTTATCAAACTCGTGGTTACCCAATGCCATGGCATCGTAACCAATTTTGTTCATACCTTTAAAATCAGGTTCTGCGTCCTGAAGGTCTGACTCTGGAACACCCGTGTTGATGTCACCGCCAGATAGAAGCAACACGCTACCGCCTTCTGCTTCAACTTCTGAACGAAGTTGGTCAACTAGCGTTTTACGTGCAGACATGCCGTATTCGCCATATTTATTCTGCCAGAAACGACCATGGTTATCGTTTGTGTGAAGAATCGTTAGCTTGTAAGTTTCGTCTTGGTTCCAATCATGAGCTGATTGAGACGCACACCCAGCTAGAGTAGCTAGAATTGCAGCACTTAGTGCTGTCTTTAGAATAAGGCGTTGCTTCATTGTCATACCTTTGAACTTTTTAGGGAATCCACTGCTTTTTATAATCTATTGCGACCCCTTTCCTGGAGTTCGAACAATAAGACTTCAACATGACTAATCTTAAATTAACATTCTAGATGTAACACAACGATTTCATATTTATGTCGAATTGGTCACGCATAGGTCAACAGTTAAGTGTAACAAAATTATGAGATTACACTCAAACTTCCCCTGCATCACAAGCAATCGTTTACTTACAAAGTGTGATGAATATCAGTAATTTACTGCAAACAGGACTGACCTCACACTCATATAAGAGTTTCTTAGGCAATAACCCGCCACGTTAACAACTCTTTAAATGAACGGTTTATGTTCGGCTGCTTTTACGAGATTAAAAAAAGCCCAATTCAGAGAACTGGGCTTTCTTAGATCAACTTTGTTAAATAACGTTTCCGTTACTTCACATCCATCTCAATTATTTAATATCAATATGCTCAAAGCCTTTGATAAGGTCATCAAGTGCTTTCATCTGCTTCAAGAACGGCTCTAGTTTGTCTAGAGGTAGCGCAGATGGGCCATCACAACGAGCTTGGTCTGGGTTTGGGTGAGCTTCAATGAACAGACCCGCAATACCCGTAGCAAGACCCGCTTTAGCAAGTTCAACCGTTTGCTCACGACGACCGCCAGATGCAGCACCTGATGGGTCGCGCATTTGTAGAGAGTGCGTCACGTCGAAGATGATTGGGCTACCGTTTGAAGACTTCTTCATTACGCCAAAGCCAAGCATATCCACAACAAGGTTATCGTAACCCATGCAAGCGCCACGCTCACAAAGGATGATGTTGTCATTACCGCACTCAGCGAACTTATCAACGATGTTGCCAACTTGATTCGGGCTCATGAACTGAGGCTTCTTCACGTTGATTACTGCGCCAGTCTTAGCCATTGCTTCAACAAGATCAGTTTGACGAGCTAGGAATGCAGGTAGTTGGATTACATCAACCACATCCGCAACAGGCTGAGCTTGAGCTTCTGTGTGGATATCAGTAATGATCTTCACGCCGAAAGTATCTTTCAGCTCTTGGAAGATTTTGAGACCTTCTTCCATTCCTGGACCACGGTATGAATGAACTGAGCTGCGGTTCGCTTTATCAAAAGACGCCTTAAATACGTAAGGGATGCCCAGCTTCTCGGTTACTTTTACATAGTGCTCACAGATCTGCATAGCAAGATCGCGAGATTCAAGAACGTTCATGCCTGCAAATAGCGTAAATGGCTTGTCGTTAGCAATTGGCATATCGCCAATATGAACTGTTTTCTGTTCCATCATATTCTCTCTAAATAATTATTAATTAGTGAACAACCACTGTCTTTTCGTTCATGACGTTCACTTGAGATTTCAGTAACTCAGATGCCGGGTCATCTGGGCATTGGTCGATAAAGTATTGATAATCGGTTGCGGCTACTTGGTGACAGTCTAGCTGCTGATAGATAAAACCGCGGTCACGGATTTCATATGGGTCATCAGGTACAAACGTCAAAGCAAGGTCAGTACACTTCAATGCAAGTGTATAACGCTCTTCTCGCAGCAGTGCACTCTTGAGCAGGGCTAACCACTTACCAATAATTGTTGGGTGGTCGGCGACTTCTAAGTGCTCAGGTTTCACCTTAGCTAATGGGCCATCATGGCCAATTAACCATGCTCGCAGCGTTTGTTCGCCAACATACTCACCGTTATAAGGGTTAATATAGGCTGCAGCTTGCCCGTACCAACTTACTTTAAGTAAGAATTGAGTCGGGAAAGAGACGCCCTCTACAGGAAAGCCTAGCTTGCGACCTAGAAAAAGAAAGATCGCCCCCAGACTCACTGGAATGCCTTTCTTTCTCTCAAGCACTTTATCGATGAACGCGTTTTCCGAAGAGAAATACGCATCTTTATCGCCAGCAAAACCCCATTCATAAAAGAATAGTCGAATAAAAGATTCAAACTTCTGCTGTTCATCGGTTTCATTAACCAAAGCAAACTCGGCGTCTTTTAACAATCTCGCCAGCTCTTGCTCTGCCCAACTGTCTTGAGTTTCTGGGTTAATCGCTTTATTTAAGATCAATGCACCTTCAGCTAACTCTAGCTGGTCAAAGTCTTCATCAAAAAATTCGTACATAGATAGTTAACCGAAATAAGGAAGATAATTAACCGAAAAATGTTGGTGTCTTGGTCATTGCGATTTTGCCTGCCATCGCTAACCAGCCAAGCGCACCAAAGAAAGAGAATACTCTCAGTAGCTTGTTTTTACCTAGCTTAAGCGCAAAGAAACCTAATGCGATGTAAGCCATAACACAAGTTAGTTTTTCGGTTAACCATGGTGCTGCTGGTGTGAATGGAATAAAGCCAGTGATGAAAATCAAACCAATACCCGATAGCAATAGCAACGAGTCATTGATATGAGGGAAACGCTGCAAGAAAGGATGCTTAAGCTTAGGTGAGTTAGCCATCATAAGAGCGAAACGAATCGAGAGAAGTAGCGCACTTATAGCAATCGTTAATAGGTGAAAATGTTTTAGACCTTCGTACATGGTATTCCTTTATATTTTTATATGTGCTTTCGTTAACACGAGCCTCACAATACCCGTTAATGCTCTGTAGTTCTGCATAAAATCTCTGTATTTCTGCGTTAAATGCATTATCGGGTTAAATGTATTGTCGAGTTAAAGGTATCAATTTAGCAAGTTCATCATCCATTGCTCACAAGACGATTAACAATCACTAACTATGAACAGTAACGGCCCAATGTCACTCGGTCATTACCACCGTAATCTTTCTCTGTGACAACATCGAGATAACCGAGCGCCTGCATAATCTCACGAACTGCCAAACCTTGGTCATAGCCGTGTTCAAATGCTAACCAACCTTCATTTTCCAAAAAGCCACGTGCGTTTTCAGAAATGTATCGAATATCTGCAAGCCCTTTCTCTTCAGCAACCAGTGCTGTGATCGGCTCAAAACGCACATCGCCTTGAGACAAATGAGGATCATTCTTCTCAATGTATGGCGGGTTAGAAACAATCAGAGAGAATTTCACAACGCCTTCAGAGCTCAAAGGCTCAAACCAACTACCATGCAAAAAAGTCGCATTGGTGATGTTGAGACGCTGTGCATTCTCTGTCGCAAGCTGCTGCGCTTCAGGGCGAAGATCAATACCCGTCACCTGTCGATTCGGCATCTCAGACGCCAATGCTAACGCGATAGCACCTGTACCTGTCCCTAAATCGAGAATCGCGCCTTGCTTGCCAAAGGTTTTATCCAACGCTACTTCAACCAAACGCTCGGTATCTGGGCGTGGGATTAATGTAGAAGGGGAAACTTTTAACGGCAGTGACCAAAACTCACGCTCACCGATAATGTAAGCCACAGGCTCACCGGTTAAGCGACGTTTTAGAAGGGCATTGAATTCAGACTCTTGCTTAGAGGTGAGATGCTTCTCAGGCCAAGTCAGTAGGTAAGATCTTGGTTTATCTAAGGCGTGACAAAGCAGTACCGCGGCATCAATAGAGGGTGATGTGTTATCACCCTCTTGAAGCTTTACGATTGCTGCTTTTAAAGCACTTTCAACCGTATATGCTGACTGCATACTGGTTAGTTGTTCTCTGCAAGTGCAGCAAGCTGATCGGCTTGGTGCTCTTGAAGTACAGGATCAAGCAAGCTTTGCATGTCACCTTCAAGTACTTCGTTAAGACGGTAAATTGTAAGGTTGATACGGTGATCCGAAACACGGCCTTGTGGGTAGTTGTACGTACGAATACGGTCACTACGGTCACCCGAACCTAGTAGGTTACGACGTGTATCAGAAACCGCTGCCGCGCGGCGCTCTTCTTCTGCTTGAACAATACGAGCAGCAAGAACAGCCATCGCTTTCGCTTTGTTTTTATGCTGAGAACGCTCGTCCTGACACTCTACTACTGTACCCGTTGGTAAGTGAGTAATACGGATTGCTGAATCCGTGGTGTTAACGTGCTGACCACCCGCGCCTGATGCACGGAAAGTATCAATTTTAAGGTCGCCCGCTTTGATTTCTGGAAGATCCGCTTCTGGGATCTCAGGCATAACCGCAACCGTACATGCTGACGTGTGAACACGGCCTTGAGATTCGGTTTCAGGTACACGTTGTACACGGTGACCGCCTGACTCAAACTTCATGGTGCCGTAAACAGCGTCGCCACTAACCTTAGCGATCATCTCTTTGTAGCCGCCTTGCTCAGAAGCATTGCTGCTCATGATTTCAACACGCCAACCTTTCTTCTCAGCAAACTTAGAGTACATACGGAACAGGTTGCCCGCGAAGATACCTGCTTCATCACCACCCGCACCTGCGCGGATTTCTAGGAAACAGTTACGCTCATCGTTTGGATCTTTTGGAATAAGAAGAATCTGTAGCTCATCAGTCAGACGCTCAATTGCTGCTTTCGCATCTTTGATTTCATCTTGAGCCATTTCACGCATTTCTGCGTCGTCTTCGTTTGCCATCTCTTCAGCAGCTTCTAGATCTTCTTTCGCTTGCTGGTATGACTGGAAGCAAGCTGTCACTTCTTCAAGTTGAGAGTATTCTTTCGAAAGTGCACGGAATTTGTCTTGATTCCCGATTACATCTGGATCACCAAGTAGATGTTGAACTTCTTCATAGCGTTCAACAAGTGTTTCAAGCTTTACTAGAATCGAGGCTTTCATAATGTCTTATCTTGTTGGAGGTCTAATATTATTGAGGGTTTTCTAAGCCCAAACTCTGTCTAATGACCATTAATTTTGCAGGTTCTCCTTGCTCAGCTGCACTTTGAAGTGCGCGCGTTGGAGCATGGATCAATTTGTTTGTGAGCTTATTGCTGAGCTCGAGTAAAACTTTTTCAGGGTCACCGCCAGCGGCAAGCGATTGTAAACTTTTACTTAATAATTCTTCGCGGATTTCGTTAGCCGATTTACGGTAATCTCGAATACTGTCTACCGCTTGTAAAGAGCGCATCCAACTCATGAACGCGGCACTTTCTTCACTGACGATCGCTTCAGCTTGAATCGCTTCAACTTTACGTTGTTCGATATTGCCATCAACAATCGACTGCAAATCATCAACCGAATAAAGGTAGGCATCATTTAGATCACCAACCTGCGATTCCACATCACGTGGAACGGCAATATCAACCAATAACATCGGCTGATGCTTTCTTGTTTTTAGAGCAGTCTCAACCATACCCTTACCGATAATAGGCAATGGACTTGCGGTTGAGCTAATTACGATGTCCGCTCGATGAAGATGATCAGGGATCTCATTCAAGCTGATCACTTCAGCACCAAATTCTTCTGCTAGCCCTAGAGCACGTTCTCGAGTTCGGTTCGCCACAATCATTTTTGTACAGCCATTCGCCGAAAGGTGCTTAGCCACCAGCTCAATGGTTTCACCCGCACCAACCAGTAACACGGTTGAATCTGCGATGGATTCAAAAATGTGCTTGGCTAAGGTACAGGCTGCGTAAGCTACAGAAACCGCGCTTCCGCCGATTTCAGTTTCAGTTCGAACACGCTTCGCAACAGAAAATGATTTCTGGAATAGTTTTTCCATTGAAGCATCAACGGATTTGTTCTCTCGCGAGTCCGTATACGCTTGCTTCACCTGACCTAAGATCTGCGGTTCACCCAAGACTAAAGAGTCCAAACCACAAGCAACGCGCATTAAGTGTTTAATCGCCGCCTGCTCTTCATGGATATAAAGGCTTGGCTTTAGCTCTTCTGGGCTAACTTGATGGAAAACCGACAACCAATCGATGAGTTTGTTTTTAGCCACGCCTTTAACGTCGCAATACACTTCAGTTCGATTACAGGTAGAAAGTATGACACTTCCATTCACGTGTGCATTTGCGTTAAGTTGCTTGAGTGCCTCAGATAATTTATCTGGACCAAAAGCGACTTTTTCTCGCAATTCAACCGACGCTGTATTGTGATTGATACCTACGGCAAGCAAAGACATGTATCAGAAGTTCTCGATCAGGGAATGGAAACAAGGGGCGAATTTTACTTGATGCATGGCTCTATTTAAAGAGCAAGCGGGATTTGTTTTCCTGAGTTCGTGAATTCAATGCTATAGTTGAAGCGTTTTTTAGATAAATTTGAACAAGTTGTGAGCAAATATGAGCAAACTTCGTAGAATCACGTCTCTTATTTTTATGACCATAATTATGGTGGGTTGCTCGTCTATACCTGAACAACCGACCAGTGTTGAGTGGCAAAGTCACCAAAACCGACTTCTACAGATAGAAAACTACCAAGCCTCGGGCAAGCTCGCCTACATTTCTCCAGAGCAGCGCCAAAGCCTAAACTTCATTTGGAAGCATTCACCAAATCACAGTCAATTAAGGCTCACGACATTCCTCGGTCAAACCGCATTGAACCTGACTATAGATCCGTCAGGGGCCAAAGTGGTGACCTATGACGACCAAGTATTTACTCACGCAAGTGCCTCTGTATTGGTTGAGCAACTGACAGGTTTGCAGATACCTATTGATCACCTGTCTCAATGGTTCCTTGGCATTCCAGACCAAGCTGACAGCTACCAGTTAAATACAACTAACACGCTTGAGTCTCTAACCAAACAAGTCAGCAGCCAGCTATGGACACTGAACTTCGCTAATTATCGAAATACTGAGATGCAGAGTAAACACCTCTCAGATGAAGACAACACTAATGTAGAAAGCATCCCCCTCCCTACTCGATTGTCATTCAAGCAAGACGATAACAAAATCAACATTGTAGTTTCGAAGTGGACACTGAAAAAATGATAACAACGCCAACGCATTGGCCTTCTCCGGCTAAACTGAATCTATTTCTTTACATCACAGGTCGACGTGACAACGGCTATCACGAGCTTCAAACTTTGTTTCAGTTTGTTGATTTTGGCGATGAACTAACGGTTGCCGTTAATGAAGAAACGAACTCAATCACAATCACACCGGAAATACCAGGCGTTGCAACAGAAGACAACCTGATTTGGAAAGCCGCGACCGCTCTTCAACAATATACATCGACTTCTTTCGGTGCCGATATTGAGCTTAAGAAAGTACTTCCGATGGGAGGTGGCATTGGTGGAGGCTCTTCAAATGCCGCAACCGTGTTGGTCGCACTTAACTATCTATGGCAACTCAACCTGTCTGATGATCAGCTCGCAGAGATCGGATTGAAACTTGGCGCTGACGTTCCTGTGTTCGTTCGAGGCCATGCAGCCTTTGCGGAAGGGGTTGGAGAACAGCTTCAGCCCGCTAATCCGGATGAAAAATGGTATCTTGTTGTTAAGCCTCAAGTGAGCATAGCAACTGTAGACATATTCACACATTCAGAATTAACTCGAAATACGCCGAAGCGAGCGCTATCAACGCTTCTAGAGCAAGAATACGTAAACGATTGCGAAAAAATTGTGCGAATGCTGTACCCAGAGGTTGATAAGCAACTTTCATGGCTGCTACAATACGCGCCGTCGAGATTGACTGGCACTGGTTCGTGCGTTTTTGCTGAATTTAGCAGCAAAAAAGAAGCCGAATTGGTGCGAGAACAACTGCCTGACACAGTTTCCGCTTTCGTAGCGAAAGGAAGAAACATTTCTCCTTTAAAAGAAACTCTGGCTGAATACCAATCAGCCCACCCACAATCTATTTAAAACTGGACGCAACCCGAGGTTTCCACCGTGCCTGATATGAAGCTATTTGCTGGTAACGCAACACCTGAACTAGCCCAACGTATTGCTGATCGTCTATACATCTCTCTTGGCGATGCTACTGTAGACCGTTTTTCTGATGGCGAAGTCGCTGTTCAAATCAATGAAAACGTTCGTGGTAGCGATGTATTCCTGATTCAATCAACTTGTGCACCAACCAATGACAACCTTATGGAATTGGTGGTAATGATTGACGCAATGCGCCGTGCTTCTGCTGGCCGTATTACTGCTGTAATCCCTTACTTCGGTTATGCCCGTCAAGATCGTCGTGTACGTTCTGCTCGTGTGCCAATTACTGCAAAAGTTGTTGCAGACTTCCTTTCTAACGTTGGCGTTGACCGCGTTCTTACTATCGACCTACACGCAGAGCAAATCCAAGGCTTCTTCGATGTACCTGTTGATAACATCTTCGGCACTCCAGTTCTTCTAGAAGACATGGCTAACCGTGGCCTAGAAAACCCAGTAGTGGTTTCTCCAGACCTTGGTGGTGTTGTACGTGCTCGTGCAACGGCTAAAGCGCTAGGTGATGTTGACATCGCTATCGTTGATAAGCGTCGTCCACGTGCTAACGTTTCTGAAGTAATGAACCTAATCGGTGATGTTGAAGGCCGTGACTGTGTGATCGTTGATGACATGATCGATACGGGTGGCACACTATGTAAAGCAGCTGAAGCGCTTAAAGAGCGCGGTGCTAAGCGTGTATTCGCTTACGCAACTCACGCTGTTTTCTCTGGTACTGCTGCGAACAACATCAAGAACTCTGTTCTAGACCAAGTTATCGTAACGGATTCTATCTCTCTATCTCCAGAGATGGCTGCGACGGGTAAAGTGACAACACTTAGCCTTTCTCGCATGCTTGCTGAAGCGATTCGTCGTATCAGCAACGAAGAATCAATCTCAGCGATGTTCAACTAATCAAAGCCCAATAGCTTTTTTACAAAAGCTTGGTTTTAGAAACACGCGAGAGAAAGATATTAAGCACTTCAGTCAATGAAGTGCTTTTTTTATGTCTGAGTAATATTGCACTGCTAGTTATCACAAACAGGAATAATCGCGCAGCTATCAGCTAGCTCGCACCTTTTTCATAAACTGTGATATCATACGGCGCTTTTTGAAATCCCAAGAGAGATCCATACCTTGAGCCAACAAATAAAACTTCTCGTTGGACTGGCTAATCCAGGTCCAGAATACGCCAAAACTCGCCACAACGCGGGCGCTTGGGTAGTTGAAGAATTAGCGCGTGTACATAACGTGACACTAAAGAACGAACCAAAGTTCTTTGGCCTAACGGGTCGTATCATGGTTCACGGTGAAGATCTTCGTTTGCTGATCCCAACGACTTTTATGAACTTGTCAGGCAAAGCAGTTGCAGCCTTAGCAAAGTTCTACCAAATTAAACCAGAAGAGATCATGGTCGCTCACGATGAGTTAGACCTGCCTCCTGGTATTGGAAAGTTTAAAAAAGGTGGTGGTCATGGCGGACATAATGGTCTGAAAGACATCATCAGCAAGCAGGGTAACAATAAAGAATTCTATCGTCTTAGATTAGGCATCGGCCATCCAGGACACAAAGATAAAGTTGCAGGTTATGTATTAGGCAAAGCTCCTCAAAAAGAGCAAGAGTGTATCGAGGCCGTCGTTGACGAATCGGTTCGCAGCCTAGACATCTTATTAAAAGATGGCCTACCAAAAGCACAAAATCGCTTACATACGTTCAAAGCAGAATAAGGTTTATATCATGGGTTTTAAATGTGGCATCGTTGGTCTACCAAACGTTGGTAAGTCAACTCTGTTTAACGCACTGACTAAAGCAGGCATCGAAGCAGCAAACTTTCCATTTTGTACGATCGAACCAAACACAGGTATCGTTCCGGTTCCAGATCTACGCTTAGATGCATTAGCAAAAATTGTTAATCCACAGAAGATCCTTCCAACGACAATGGAATTCGTAGATATCGCGGGCCTAGTTGCTGGCGCATCTAAAGGTGAAGGTCTTGGTAACAAATTCCTAGCTAACATCCGTGAAACTGACGCTATCGGTCACGTTGTACGCTGCTTTGAAAATGAAAACATTGTTCACGTTGCTGGCAAAGTATCTCCAATTGAAGATATCGAAGTGATCAACCTAGAACTTGCACTGGCTGACTTAGACAGCTGTGAGCGTGCAATTCAACGTAACGCAAAGAAAGCGAAAGGCGGCGACAAAGACGCTAAATTCGAAATCACTGTACTAGAAAAGCTACTTCCAGTTCTAACTGAAGGTGGTATGGCACGTACTGTTGAACTTGGCAAAGAAGAAGCGGCAGCAATCGGCTACCTAAACTTCCTAACGCTTAAGCCAACAATGTACATCGCAAACGTTGCAGAAGATGGTTTTGAAAATAACCCATACCTAGACGCTGTTCGTGAATACGCAGAAAACGAAAACAACGTTGTTGTTGCTGTTTGTGCAGCAATCGAATCAGAGCTTTCTGAGCTTGATGACGAAGATCGCGAAGAGTTCCTTGCGGATATGGGTATCGAAGAACCAGGTCTTAACCGAGTGATCCGCTCTGGTTACGAACTACTGACTCTTCAGACTTACTTCACAGCTGGTGTTAAAGAAGTTCGTGCTTGGACAATCCCTGTAGGTGCAACTGCGCCACAAGCAGCGGGTAAGATCCACACAGACTTCGAGAAAGGTTTCATCCGTGCTGAAGTTGTTGGATTCGATCACTTCATCGAATTTAACGGTGAGAGCGGTGCGAAAGACGCAGGTAAATGGCGCCTTGAAGGTAAAGAATACATCGTTAAAGATGGTGACGTTGTTCACTTCCGCTTCAATGTATAATTCTGATTAAACATCTAGAAAAAAGGCCAGTGAATTCACTGGCCTTTTTGTTTTTCCCCTTTCTAAATTGTCCCTCACCAGAAAGTTAACTTCCTATATATATCGCCTTTTAGACCTGTTTTTTGTCGACAAATACGCCTCTTTGCCTAAAAAGAAACCGAACAGATGTTTATTCGCGATTTATTCAAAAAAAAAGTTGACGGGTTTCACTCAACTCCGCATAATGCGCCCCGTTCACAGCGAAGCGGCAACGTTTCGAAATGAGCAACAATATGGAAATGGCTACTTAGCTCAGTTGGTTAGAGCACATCACTCATAATGATGGGGTCGCAGGTTCAAATCCCGCAGTAGCCACCATTTCCTAAGCACTCTATTTGATATTAAAGTTTGTCTTTAGTAACAAAGAGTTTTTAGGAAATAACGCGGTCGTGGCGGAATTGGTAGACGCACCAGATTTAGGTTCTGGCGCCGAGAGGTGTGAGAGTTCAAGTCTCTCCGACCGCACCATATTGAGATGTCTTTAAGATATCATTGTTGGGCTATCGCCAAGCGGTAAGGCACCGGCTTTTGATGCCGGCATTCCCTGGTTCGAATCCAGGTAGCCCAGCCACTATTTAAAGTGTAATTATCTTTAAAAAGATAATGGCATTGAAAGCAAGATTATATTATATTGTCTCGCTCTCAGATGGCTACTTAGCTCAGTTG